>NZ_CAXGSH010000144.1:0-6006 GCF_964012375.1 uncultured Salinisphaera sp. | reverse complement strand
CATGCTCGGTGAGATCCGCCCGGACGCGCTGGCCTACGTCCAAGCCTTCGGTATTCCCGACGAACTGCTCTCGGCGCCGATCGCCTTTGCGGACTATGTCGGCCGCGAGCCGCTCAAGCAGGCGCCCCGCGCGTAGCGACAAGGCGCCTTGGCAGCCGGCGCACGGTTACAGAACGACCGTGCGCCGGCCGCTCACGAGCACGCGATCTTCCAGGTGATAACGCAGCCCGCGGGCGAGCACGGCCTTTTCGATGTCCTTGCCATAGCGCACCAGATCACGAACCGTATCGCCGTGATCCACGCGGGTGACGTCCTGGTCGATGATCGGCCCCTGATCGAGTTCCGGGGTGACGTAATGACAGGTCGCCCCGACCTGCTTCACCCCGCGCTGGTAGGCCTGCAGATAAGGCTGTGCGCCCACGAAGCTGGGCAGAAAGCTGTGGTGGATATTGAGGATACGCCCGGGAAAGCGATCGCACAGATCGGCCGGCAGAATCTGCATGAAGCGGGCGAGGACCATGGTTTCGCCGCCGGCTTCGACGAACAGGCGCTCGATTTCGGCCCAGGCCTCGGGCTTGTTGTTCTTGTCGATCGGCACGTGGTGATAGCGCAGGCCGTGCCACTCCACCAGCCCGCGGGCGTCGTCGTGGTTTGAAATCACGCAGGGAATCTCGATATCCAGCTCTCGCGACTGCCAGCGTTCGAGCAGGTCGTAGAGACAGTGCATTTGTTTGGACACCAGGATCACGACCCGTTTTTTCACCGCGCTGTCGCTGATCTGCCAGTCCATGTTGAACTCGCGCCCGATCGCGTCGAACCGGTCGCACAGTGCCGCCTCGTCGAGGTCGAGCGAATCGGCGCGCACTTCCACGCGCATGAAAAAGCGCTGGCTGTCTTCATCCGAATGCTGGCTCGACCGCAGAATCCAGCCGCCGTGATCGGCAAAGAAACTCGCGACACGGGCGACGATGCCGACCCGGTCCGGGCAGGAGAAACGCAGGGTAAAATGGCGGGGACGATCCATGATTGATGCCGTTCAGATGAGCGAACAGGCCGACGTACGGCCGGCGATAAAGCCCGTTATGGTAGCGCGCCATGCGCTACTTGGCCGCCCCCAATGAGCGCGCAGCGCGACAACGTCGCGCAGGCGCCGCTGCGCAAGATCGTGCATGTGGACATGGACGCCTTCTATGCGTCGGTCGAACAGCACGATGACCCCAGCCTCAAGGGCAAGCCGGTGGTGGTGGCCAAGCGCGGGCTGCGCTCGGTTGTGACCGCGGCCAGCTACGAAGCCCGCGTGTTCGGCGTGCGTTCGGCCATGCCGGCGGTACGAGCCGAGCGGCTATGCCCGCAGGCGATCTTCGTAGACCCGCATTTCGATCGCTACCGCGCCATCTCGCGTCAAATCCGCGAAATATTCCTGCATCATACCGACCTCGTGGAACCCCTGTCGCTGGACGAGGCCTATCTCGACGTCACCGTCACCCATACGAACATGCCCTCGGCCACCGAAGCCGCGCGGGTGATTCGTGCCGAGATACTCGAAGCCACCGGGCTGACCGCCTCGGCCGGCATCGCCCCCAACAAGTTCCTGGCCAAGATCGCCTCGGACTGGCGCAAGCCCAACGGCCAGTTCGTGGTCACGCCGCGCCGCATCGACGCGTTCCTGCTGCCGCTGGCGATCGGCAAGGTGCCCGGTGTCGGTCCCAAGATGAAGGAAAAGCTCGCCGCGCTGAACGTGCATACGGTCGGCGACCTGCGCGCCTTCGAACAGGCCGAACTGGTCGAGCGTTACGGGCGGTGGGGACGACGACTGTACGAGCTGGCCCGCGGCATCGACGACCGCCCGGTGCAGCCCAGACGCGATGCCTCCCAGGTGTCCAGCGAAGACACCCTGCGCCAGGACCTGCGCCTGGACGAACTGGCCGAACATATTCATCGCCTGGCCGAAAAGACCTGGTCCAATCATCAGCGCAAGTTGCCACGCGTAGCCCGTACCGTGGTTCTCAAGCTCAAGACCACCGATTTTCAGATTCTCACTCGTAGCTTCACCCCGCCCAGCCGGCCGACCTCGGCGGCGGAAGTGGCCGAAATCGCCTGTGCGCTACGCGATCGGGTCGAGGCCGATCCAGGCACGCGTTATCGCCTGGTCGGCGTTGGCCTGTCCGGTTTCGTAGACGGCAGCGAAGAGGCCGTGCAGCCGAGCCTGCTTTAGCGCGTCGGCACGCAGAGCGACCCCGTCCTGGCTGCGGCTCGGTTTATCCGCAAATACGCCGATTGCGTTGGTGCGTTGATTCGGCCGCGGTGGGCGATCGATCGCAAAGGGCGCTGGCTTGGTTTGCACTATCGGCAAGAAACGGTCCGCAGATCACGCGAATCGAGAACAGGTGATCCGCGTCGTTTGCTGTCGCCTGACGCGCGTGGCGCGCTTTTTCATCTGTGTAATCTGCGGTTTGTCTTGAAGAACGAAGTCGTTACACGGTTGATCACCAAAAGCCGCACATACCAGAGCCCGCCTGCGGATTGCCCTGAGCGTGCGGCATGAACTTCAGCGCGTATTCGCGTAGCGGACAACACCGCCCCGTTTGACCGCCGCATCGGGCTCTGCTGCGATGCAAGTGCAAAGTTTTGCAAACCGGTGTGCGACATGCGCTACGAGCTTTACTATTGGCCGGGTATCCTCGGACGCGGCGAATTCGTGCGTCTGGCCCTTGAGGACGCGGGCGCGGACTATATCGATATCGCCTACGACGCCGAGACCGGGCCCGAGCGAGTCGACCAGGGGCTGGCTTTCGAGCATAACCCTCGCCCGCCCTTTGCTCCGCCCTATCTGCGCGCCGGCGATATCGAAGTCTCGCACGTGGCCAATATCCTGCAGTTTCTAGGCCCGCGGTTTGGCCTCGCACCGGCGGATGAAGCCGGTCGCCTGTGGTGCCACGGCCTGCAACTCACGCTTACCGATTTCGTGGCCGAAATTCACGACACCCACCACCCGCTTGGCCCGGGTCTTTACTACGAAGAGCAAAAAGCGGAGGCGGTCCGGCGCAGCGCGGTCTTTCTGGAACAGCGGCTGCCGAAGTTTCTGGCCTATTTCGAGCAGGTCCTTGCCCACAATCCGAACGGCGACGCCTGGCTCGTCGGCAATGCCTGCAGCACCGCCGACCTGTGCCTGTTTCATGTCGTGGCCGGCCTACGCTACGCGTTTCCAAAGGCGATGCGGCAACACGCACAGGCCATCCCCGGGGTGATTGAGCTGACGGAAAACGTGGCCGCACGACCGGGCATTGCGGCTTACCTCGACTCGGCGCGTCGAATGGCGTTCAATGACAACGGTATCTTTCGCCATTACCCCGAACTCGATGCGACGCATTGAGGCGGGCCTGCTGACTCAAGGGAGCACCCATGGAGCCGGATTTCTGGCACAAGCGCTGGTCGCAACAACAGACCGCGTTTCATCAGCCCGACGGGCACCCGATGCTCAACAAGTGGTGGCCCACGCTGGATATGGGCACCGACGCCCGCGTGCTGGTGCCCCTATGCGGCAAGACGCCGGACCTGCGTACGCTCGCCGAACGCGGCCATCGGGTAACCGGCATCGAACTCAGCCCCATCGCGGCCCAAGACTTCTTCGTCGAACAGCATCTGAGCGCGGACAGCGACGAACTCGACGACTTCGAGCGCTATCGCGCCGATTGCGGTGCCGGCACGATCGAAATACTGGTCGGCGACTTCTTCGCGGCAAGCGGCCAGACGCTGGGCCCCTTCGATGCCTTCTATGATCGGGCAGCACTTATCGCACTGCCCGAGACGATGCGATCACGCTACGTCGAGCACCTGTTTACGTTGCTGAACGACGACGCACCCGGCCTGCTGATTACGCTGGATTACGACCAGAGCCAGATGAACGGCCCACCCTTTGCGGTCGACGAAGAAGAGGTCAACACGCTTTTTGAGGCCTACCGCGAGGTCAAGATACTCGAAACCGGCGCGCGGCTCGGTGGTAAGAACATGCTTGCAGAGCGCGGCGTCAAAAGCGCCGACGAGTACGTCTACCGGCTGACGGCATCCGCGTGAAAACAGCCTGCGCCTGCAGCCAGCCGTCGCGTTTTTTCGATCAGCCGTTTTCGGCCCGGCGCAGGCGCCGCATCAACCCGCGTGCGGCCAGCCACAGGCCGCCGACGATGAGAAGTGCCACCATGCCATACACCCAGAGGGGCAGATCCCGGCCCACGGCAAGAACGTACAAATAAGGCGCGGTATAGCAAAGCGCCCACACGAACGTGAGCAGGGCCAGCGGGCGCTGCTTGCGAATGTGGTGGAACAGCCAGCCGCTGACCAGTAGAAACGGTACCGTACTCACCAGGTAGATCAGCACGAACAGCAGCGGATCCACGGCGTGGGCTTCGGCGACACCGTTGAGATAATCGATCATTGAAGACTCGGGTGAGTCGTTAAGAAAACATGGGCGGGCCATGCAGGCGCGAAAAACTGTCTGCAACGATACGGCTTTTTTGCGGGGTTTGACAGGCGCACGACGCCCCTGCGATCGGCTTGCACGGGGCGGCGGTCATTTTTAATCGACCCCCGCCGATAAGAGCCTATCGGCGTAAACAAGGGCCTGTCGCCCGCGGCTTCAATTGAAGCCGTCGCCCCTGCCCATACATTGATGACGGTAGCCCCCAAGCTGGGCTTACCGGAGGTGAATATTGGAATACAAGGATTATTACAAGATTCTGGGTCTGGAGCGCAGCGCCTCGGAAGACGATATCAAAAAAGCGTATCGCCGTATGGCGCGCAAATACCACCCGGACGTGAGTACCGAGGTGGACGCCGATGACCGCTTCAAGGAGGCCAATGAAGCCTACGAAGTGCTCAAGGATCCGGAAAAACGCGCGGCCTATGATCGTATCGACCCGGACCGCGCCCGCGCGCAAACCGGCTTTCAGCCGCCGCCGGGCTGGGATCATGGCTTCGATTTCAGCGGTGGCGCGCATGCCGAGCCGCCGCCGGGTGCCGATGGCGCGACCTTCAGCGACTTCTTCGAATCGCTGTTCGGGCGCGGTTTTGCCGGCGCTCGTGCAGGCGGTACGGCGCGTCGTACCCATGGCTTCGGGCCCGGCTTCGGCGGCCAGCGGCGCGGCCAGGACCATATCGCCCGCGTCGAGCTCGATCTGGAAGACGCTTTCACCGGTGGACGCCGGCGGGTGACGCTGCGCACCCCCGAAGTCAACGAACTCGGTCAGACGGTAGAGCGTTCGCGTGCGCTCAACGTCACCATTCCCAAGGGTGTCCGTGAAGGCCAGCAGCTGCGTTTGGCCGGCCAGGCCAAAGCCGGCAATACGGCGGCCATACCCGGCGACCTACTGCTGGAAATCGGCTTCAAGCCGCATCCGATCTATACGCTCGACGGTGCCGACCTGAGCCTGGAACTGCCGGTGGCGCCCTGGGAGGCCGCGCTGGGTGCCATCGTGAAAACGCCCACGCCCGCAGGCGCGGTGGATTTGCGTATCCCGCCCGACTCGCGCGACGGCAAACGCCTGCGCTTACGTGGACGCGGCATGCCGGGCAAGACGCCCGGCGATCTGTATGCGGTATTACGGATCGCCCTGCCGCCCGCGAACAGCGAAAAGGCTCGGGCGGTCTACGAACGCATGGCCCAGGAACTGGACTTCAACCCGCGCGAACGGCTCGGGGTCTGATCCCGCCGGTCTGCAGCGGCCGGCGTTCTAGCCGGCCGGCCGAGCCGCCACAGAGCTGCCGCCGCGCCTTGGATAGGCGTGCCGCGCACAGGCCAGGGACGCTCTGCATAACCTCTCGCGGTTCGCGTTCGAGTCCTCACCGAGGGTGCGGCAAGGCAGGCGCAGCGCCTGCCTTGCTGGCAGGTCAAGCAACGCAGCCGCGGCGTCTGTGAGGCCGAACCCTTCGCGCGCCGACGGCTTTGCGCGCTCGACCGGCGTCCGTGTTCGCTACCGTGCCACTTGTTATTGGCTTGGGCACGCTACGCTC
>NZ_CAXGSH010000143.1:0-6082 GCF_964012375.1 uncultured Salinisphaera sp. | reverse complement strand
GTCGCCTGGGCCCAGGCCGCGACCTACGACATGGTCTATACCCAGCCGGTGTTCTACGAGTTCGAGCATATCGACGTGCCCACCACCCTCATGATCGGCACCCGCGACCGCACCGCACTCGGCAGCGATCTGGTCTCCGACGAACTCGCCGCCGAACTGGGCGACTACCCCACCCTGGGCCGCGAAGCCGTCGCCCGCATGCCCGATGCGGAACTGGTGACGTTCGAAGGCATCGGCCATCTGCCGCCGATCGAATCGCCCGAGCTGTTCAAGCAGGCGCTGTTCGATGCACTGAGAACGCCGCGCAGCGAAAGCGAAAGCCAGTAACGCTCATTCAAAGTTCGAGAACGACAAGGACAACGATCCGATGACCGATATCCATCAACTCAGCGCCGGTGAACTGGCCGGCGCCATCGCGCGCGGCGACATCACCAGCCGTGCCGCGCTCGACCACTATCTGGCCCGTATCGAAACGCTCGGTGAACCAATCAACGCCGTCGTGGCCATGGATATCGAAGCCGCCCGCCAGCGCGCCGACGAGGCCGATGCCGCGATCGCGGCCGGTCAGAACTGGGGCCCGCTGCACGGCGTGCCGATGACCATCAAGGACACTTACGAAGTCGCCGGCCTGCCCACCGTCGTCGGCGAACCCAAGCTCAAGGACTATCGCAGCAGTGACGATGCCGTGGCCGTGGCCCGCCTGCGCGCCGCGGGCGCGGTGATCTTCGGCAAGTCCAACACGCCACGCCTGGCCCAGGACGTACAGACCTTCAACCCGATCTACGGCACGACCAACAATCCGTGGAACACCGAGCGCACCTCGGGTGGCTCTTCCGGTGGCGCAGCGGCCGGCCTGGCCGCCGGTTTTACGCCGCTGGAACTGGGCTCGGACCTGGCCGGCTCCATTCGTACCCCGTCGAGCTGGTGCGGCGTGTACGGGCACAAGACGTCCTACGGCGTGATTCCCATGCGCGGCCATATTCCCGGCCCGCCGGGTACGCGCGGCGAACCGGATCTGTGCGTGGCCGGCCCGTTGGCCCGCCACCCGGCCGACTTGGCGCTCGCACTCGACGTGATGGCCGGCGCCGACAGCATCGATGCCAGCGTCTGGCAGGCGAAGCTGCCTGCACCGAAGCCCACCACGCTGGCTGATTTCAAAATCGGCTATCTGTTCGAGCACGACTTCTGCCCGATCTCTGCGGCCGTGAAAGCCCGCCTGGAAGACGCGCTGGAAGCCGCGCGCCGCGCGGGTGCGACGGTCACGAAACTCGACGACCTGCCGGGCGGTTTCGAAGCCAGCTACGAAACCTACGACCGCCTGCTCAATGGCCTGGTCGGCGCCTCCATTCCCGACAAGCTCTATACCAAGGCCAAGCGCGGCGCCAAGTTCCTGGGGCTGGTCGGCAAGAACGAAATGGGCACCACAGGCGGCTTTGCCGAGCGTGCCACCGCAAGCCATCGCGACTGGGCCCAAGCCGACGAAGCCCGCCACAAGCTGCGCGCGAAGTGGCACAGCCTGTTCGCCGACTACGACGTGCTGTTGCTACCCAGCGTTTGCGTACCCGCCATAGCCCACGATCACGGCGGCAACGTGCTCTCGCGCAAGATCGACGTGGACGGCAACAGCCACGGCTATACCAACCTGTTTCGCTGGATCGCCCCGGCCACGGTCGCCGGCCTGCCCGCCACCAGTGCGCCGGTGGGCCTGACCGACGACGGCCTGCCCGTAGGCCTGCAAATCGTCGGCAACTACGGCCACGACCGCACCACCATCGCCTTCGCCCAGCATCTGGCGGCGGCCGGTGTGGAAGCGCCGGCCTGTCCGTATGCCGGCAAGTCCATAGCCTGAACCGGGCGTTGCATCGCCCGGCGGCCTACACGCCGCTGGGCGCCTCCCGTTCCTTGGCCCGTGCCACGAAGAAAACCGAGACGCGCCTGCCGGGACCATGCTCGGGCTCGCACCTCACGCACAAGCCCCGCCGCAAATTGAAACGCCTGCTACGTCCAGGACCGATCATCACGCGGCAGGCGCTGCCAGTCGTCGTTGACGGCCACCTGATACGGCGGTGTGGGTTGCCAGCGCCAGAACACGATATTGCGGTCGCTTGGATGGGCGCCGACCGCGAACGAGGGCACGATAATGGCGCCGACGCCGGCCTCGATAAGCCGGTCGGCCAACGCCCAGCTAGGCGGCATTGCGCCTTCGTAGGCGATCAGTTCCCAGGCACAGGCGAGGTCTTCGAATACCACCTCGGCTGCATCGCAGGCCGCCGGCGTGGACAGGTCGAGCACGCTTTGGTGCGCGACGTCGTAGCTGACGATAGTGAGCGGTTGGAGCTTGTAGGCGAGGCCCTGGTGGGCTTCCGCGATCGCGAGTTCGTAGCTGCTGCTGGTATACAGCGCCGGCACGCCGGGGCGGTTGAAGCGCCCGCCGTGCTTGGCCGCACCGGCACCCGAGTCGGGCGCGAACGACCAGCGCGGGTTATGCGCGCGATAGACCGTGCCGCTGAAGTGGTCGCCCGCCATGCCAAGGAATCTAGCTGGCCCTAGGGCGTGTCGTCATAAGATAAGGCGGCGCATCGGCAGCCAAGCGCCGGCAAGACAAGGCATCGCGAGCGTCGCGTGGCCATGCCACGTGAGCGAGCGATAACGCCGGGTTGCCGGGGCTTGGCCGCCGACCCTCCGGGTTGCCCGCGTCGGACGCGCCATGCGGCGTTGCGGACCTTGACCGTGGCGGGCCACGCTCGGCGGCCCGCGCCTTGCCTGACACGCCCGATGCGGGCAATGCGACGTCATATCTCATGACGACACGCCCTAGGCATAGCCGCCTTCATTGATTCGAGACAGATAGGCTTTCACGGCGTCGGCGCGCCCTTCCTTGACCAGTTCTTCGGCGGTCTGATCGCCGAACGACGGCAGGGGCTGGGAGCGATACCACGCGAACGCCTGGTTGACCGAGCCGGCCCAGGGCTGGGCGCGATTGATGATCTCGATCATGTCGCGCATTCGGGTCTGCACCCGCACGGCACGCTCGCGGTTGCTGCGCCGCAGGGAATCGACGCCAATCCCAAGCACGTCGGCGAGCTGCGTTTTGTTGACGTGCAAGCGCTGTGCGATCGCCCGGGATTCGATCGCCTCGTCGCCGGCGAGATGAAAGAAGCGATCGTCGCTGTCGTTCACGCTCATGGGCATGCCATACGTATTGCCATCAATGTCGTCATATTAGCATGTGCGTACGGCCTGACAGCGCGCTCGCCAGACCGAGCTGCGATGGCGATCGAACGGGCCGCGACCACCAACCACCACCCGATTTCACGGTTGCACAGCGGCCTGCGGTTTCGCGTCGATCAGCGGCGCGAGTGCCGGCCACACGGCATCGAGCATGGCCGGCTGGGCCTGGGCATTCGGATGCACGCCGTCGTTCTGGAAATTACCGCGATCATTCGCGATGTCTTCCAGAAAGAAAGGCACGAAAGCCACGTCGGTTTCGTCGGCCAGATCGACGAAGGCCTGATGAAACTGGTCGGCATAGCGCTTGCCGTAGTTTGACGGGATACGCATGCCCAGCAGCAGCACTTTCGCGCCGGACGCGCGGCTGGTGTCGATCATGGCGGCGAGGTTGTCTTTCATGGTTTTGATCGGCAGCGCGCGCAGGCCGTCGTTGCCGCCAAGCTCCAGAACGACGACGTCCGGTTCGTGGCGTTTCAGCGCTGCGTCCAGGCGCCCGCGCCCGCCGGCGGTGGTTTCGCCCGAGACGCTGGCATTGACCACTTCAACGTCGCGCTCGTTTTCGTCGAGGCGATCGCGCAGCAGCGATACCCAGCCCTGGCCGCGGTCGAGTCCGTAGCCGGCGCTGAGGCTGTCGCCGAAAACCAGGACGCTCGTCTGTGCGTATGCGAAGCTGCATGTCGCAAACAGCAGCGCCGCGGTCATTGTGACCACTGCGCGGCGTAACCCCCTTTTTTCGGACCAAGAAACTCGGCTCAATGTCATCTCCTGCATTAGAAGCGGTCGATCTGTCCAAGACGATCGAAAGCGGCGAGCGTTCGCTCACCATCCTCGACGGTATCGAACTATCGCTGAACATGGGCGATACGCTCTCGATCGTGGGTACGTCCGGCTCGGGCAAATCGACGCTTCTGGCCTTGCTCGCCGGGCTGGATACGCCCACGCGCGGCCGCCTGGCCCTGCTCGGGCGCGAGATGTCGGCGCTGGACGAGGATGCACGCGCGGCCTGGCGCAGCGGCCAGGTGGGCTTCGTGTTTCAGTCGTTCCAGCTGCTCTCCGGCCTGTCGGCGCTGGACAACGTTACCCTGCCGCTGGAGCTTATCGGCACCGATCTGGGCGAGGCGCGCGACACCGCACAGCGGCTGCTCGAACAGGTCGGGCTCGCGCATCGCGTCAAGCACACGCCGCGACAGCTCTCCGGCGGCGAACAGCAGCGCGTGGCGCTTGCACGTGCCTTTGCCTGCCGGCCGAAGATTCTGTTTGCCGACGAACCCACCGGCAACCTCGACGGCGCGACCGGGGCCGAGGTGATCGACCAGCTGTTCGAACTCAATGCCGAGCAAGGCACCACGCTCGTACTGGTCACCCACGACGAAGACCTGGCCGCGCGCTGTGCCCGGCGTACCCGCCTGGCCGACGGGCAGCTGCATTAGCACTGATCGCACTTCAGCCATGCGTCTGGCCTGGCGCCAGATCGGGCGCAGCCGCCGCGACGGCTCGGCCTGGATTCTGTTGATCGCGCTCGTGGTGGCCGTGGCCGCCGTGGGTGCGGTCAGCCAGATGACCGATCGCGTGCGCGCCGGCATGGAACGCCAGGGGGCCGCCACGCTCGCCGCCGACCTGGAACTGGAACTACGCGCGCCGCTGGACGACAAGCGTGCCGCCATCCTCGACGAGATCGGCGTGGCCCATCACGGGGTGACAGTGTTCCCGAGCGTGGTCAGCCACGACGATGAGATCACGCTGGTGTCGGTCAAGGCCGTCCAACAAGGCTATCCGCTGCGCGGCGAAGTCACGCTGAGGCGTGGCGACTTGGGCAGCCCGACGGAAACGGTCACACACGCGCCCGAGCCGGGCACAGCCTGGGTGGCCCAGCGTATCCTCGATGCCCAACAGTTGGCCGTCGGCGATACGCTTGCGCTCGGCGATGCCAAACTCAAGATTGCGGCCGTGCTGGTGATCGAACCCGACCGCGGCCAGGGCTTTGCCAATATCGCGCCGCGCGTGCTCATTCGCAGCGCCGACGTGGCCGCAACTGGCCTGCTCGGCCCCGGCAGCCGGGCGAATTACGACGAGCGCATCGCCGGCGACCCGGCTGCGCTCGAACAGGTGCGCGAACGCCTTGAGCCGACGCTGCAGCCCGGCGAAAAACTGCGCACCCCGGCCGAATCCAACCGCGCGCTGGCGCGGGCGCTGGATCGGGCCGATGTGTTCCTGGATCTGGCCGCGCTGGTGGCGGTGGTACTCGCGGGCGTGGCCATCGCATTGACCGCGCGCCAGCATGCATCGTCGCGACTGGACGAAATCGCCCTGCTCAAGACCCTGGGTGCGGCCCGTGGCTTGATCGCCCGGCTGCTGGCCTGGCAGCTGGTATTCGTGGGCGCGATCGGTATCGGCCTGGGGCTTGTCGTTGCCTGGCTGGCCCAGCTGGGTATTTCGCAGCTGATCGCGCGTGCATTCGAAATCCAGCTGCCGGCTGCGTCGTGGTTTGCGCTCTGGCCCGCAGCCGCGACCGGGGCGGTGCTGCTGGCCGGCTTCGCCTGGCCCGCTCTGGCGCAGGCCCGGGCCACGCCGCCCGCGCGCGTTCTGGCCCGGTCGCTGGCCGAACAGCGCGGGCGCATGTGGCTGATCTATGCAGCCGCGCTGGCGAGCGTTGCCCTGCTGGCGGCGGCCGCCACCCGCGATATCACGCTCACCGCCTGGGTGGTGGGCGCCACCCTGGGCGGCACCGCCGTGCTCTGGCTCGTGGCGCTAGGCCTGCTGGCCGGTATCGACTGGCTACGCCCGCGTATCGGCAACCGCGGCGGGCCGGGCCTGCGCCTGGCGCTGTCGGCGCTGGCCCGCCGGCGCCAGG
>NZ_CAXGSH010000142.1:0-6095 GCF_964012375.1 uncultured Salinisphaera sp. | reverse complement strand
TTGACGCCTACCTACGATCCTTCGGTGGCGCCGGCCTGCCCTTCGCCGTGGTCTTAAAGCCGGACGGGACTGTGCACCGACGCCTACCCGATCTGTTTACGGTGAGCACTTTGAAAACAGCCATAGAAACCAGTGGAGAGCAGACGCGTGTCAACCGGTAAAGATCTTGTGCTTCGCTGGCTGTTGCCTGCGACTGCCGCTATTGCGGCGGGTGGCTTTTTCCTGTTTTGGCAGTCGCCCTCATCCGATGTCGCTGGTAAGACGCGAGCGGAAAAAGACGTTTCGGCTAAGGAGACCCGAAGCACTGGGCGGGATGCGACCGATCTTTACGCGGCGTCCGAGTCGTCGATCGCCCCGAACGGCGCACCCGACTCGGGATTGACCCGGCAACGCTTCAGTGCAGCTCATGTAAACCTTGATGCGTTCCGGCAAGGCGACAAGGTTCGAGTCGAACTCGACATCGAACCGGGTTGGCATATCAATGCGAATCCGGCTTCGTTCGATTTTCTTATACCGACCGAGGTGGACGTCCTCGCCGACAACGTTCGATTAGCGGCCGACGTCGCTTACCCGACGGGCAATGAAATGGATGTCGGCCTCGACAGTCCGATCCGTGTTTATTCGGGCACCTTGAACTTGACTATCACTCTTGCCGAACGTGCCGACATCGATCGCGCTACGGTAGAGGCCGACATACAGGCGTGCAACGACTCCGGGCTTTGCTTGCCGCCTTCGACCCTATCGGCCTCGTTGGTCGGTTCAGCCGCTTCGCCTTGACAGCGAGGGCAACCGGGCCCCGAGTCCGTATCCCTGGTGCCACGTTCAAGCCAGGGCGGCGCATCGATTTTTGACACTACCATTGAAACTTATCGCCGCCATGGCCATCTAACATTATGTGATGCGTGTAATAGCCACATTCATACTGTTCTTCGTTGCCATGATGGCCCAAGCTGTCGCACCCGTGGTCACGCACGTCCACGAAGCGTCGTCGAACGCAACCGCTGCAGCCCAACACGTATCACAAGAGAATGCCGCGCAAGCGGATCACGGCGGGCACAATGGGGGTGCCGAATTTGCGCCCCATTGCACGGCTAGCGGCCATTGCCCATCAAGCGCCATCAACGCCGAAAGCATGTTGTACGGCAGGCTGTTTGCCCGCGCTACGAAGATCGCCGGCCGCATTCGTGATGACGCTGCACCCGGCTTCGCCTTCCCGCCCTACCGTCCCCCGTCTCCATTGTCATAGCCAACTGTATCGGTGCACGTCGATGCACCGTTTTGTCGACTAATCAACGGTCACGATCGGCCGACATCTCGGATTGATCTCGACTGTTTGACAAGCGAGTTCGCACGATTCGTTTCGCATCCCGGACATGCGAACTCACTATCACTGACATGGCGAAACGTTTGTTTTGCAACAGACGGACACCCTGTCAATACGATGGAGACAGAGACATGTATCACCCAACGAAAACGTCGGCGTTTATTTCGCTGCTCTCGGCAGGCGCCATCGCGCTCGGCAGCGTCGCGGTTGCGTCCGCGCATATTAGCCGGTTCGAAGACCTATCAACAGCCAACGGTATGTCCGGACAACGCATTAGCGATGCGGCTTTAAATAAGCCCGACGAAAGACGTGCCCTGAATAAGCAGATCCCTGGAAAAACCGAGCGCCGAGCGCCGTGGAATACGTCGATCGATAGCGCATCCCTCGGGCATTCCGGAAGCAATCACGGAATGTCGCCGATACGCGGCCAAGATGCGGGGCCCAGAGGCAGTGACGACTACGACATCTCTGCAGATAGGGCAAATGCCAGTAACGGGTCAATCGATAGTTCAACGTCGGGCGACTCGATCAGCAATCAAGGAATGGAACGCGGGAGGGAACTTCCGAAAGACGATCCGGCTCACACCAGCCCTCGTTCACACATCCACGCTGGCCCGCACAAAGATCAATAACGTGATTGATGAGATTGGGGCGGCATTTGCCGCCCCTCTTCTTGTAGCTTGAGCTGCTGCCCCTAAGCCGTTATCGTAGTCCGTAATGCGTGCATCGATTGCCATACTTCTGCTGTTGCAAATGCTGGTAGCGCAAGCCGGTGTTTACGGCATGTCGTGCATGCATGTCACCAGTCAATCGTCCGTCGGCGGCGTATCGGCAGTCCATACGCACGCGCAAACAGCAAGCCATGCCAGTGCCGAAGAGCAGGCAACGGACGATGGATCCGATAGCCACGAACCCTGCTGTTGCGCGTTCGTAGGGCATTGTTCGTCGAGCGCGGTCAACGATCACTCGTTGGATGGTCCGCAGTACCCTCCCGCTGCGCATTTTGCGAGTCGCGCTGTCGACGCGGTTGCGCGTGGCTTTAACCGCCCGCCCTATCGCCCCCCCCGTCTCTCGTCACATAGCTGAAACCCTACGGCGCATTGCTCGCGCCGATTATTCAGCTCGAACGGCGTTGTAAATCGCACAGCCTATTTTCGTCCGAACCTGATCCGGTTCAGATAGAAAGCGCACTTTATGCCGCTCGGCACAAGTGTTCGACTCGAGTTGCGCGCGCTCGCCGTTCCTTGGAGACGAAACAATGCAAGTCTTTAAAATCGCGCTGACGACGCTGGTCGTCGGCATTCTGGCCCTAGGCGCGGCGGCGGCCGGCGTGGTTTATTCCGGCGCCTACAACGTCGCCGCCACCGACAAGCACTGGCCGATTACCTACTGGGTACTCAATCAGGCAGTCCATCGCTCGGTCGAACGGCAGTCGGCCGATATCGAGGCGCCCGAGTTAGGCGGCGAACAGCAACTGCTCGCCGGAGCCGCCAATTTCGACGCCATGTGTGCCGGGTGCCACGCCCCGCCCGGCGCCAGGCCTTCGGTAGCTGCCCAGGGAATGAACCCGGAGCCGCCCGGCTTGGCCCACGCCGGCGCAGAGATGTCGGCCAGCGAGATCTACTGGATTCTCAAGCACGGCATCAAGGCGTCGGGCATGCCCGCCTGGGGCAGTACCCACAGCGACGCCGACCTTTGGGCCATGACCGCGTTCGTCAAGCAGTGGCCCGAAATGTCCGAGACCGACTATGAGCAGATGCTGGCGTCCGCCGAGACGAGCGGCATCGGCCATCACGCTGGCGGTGGCGGCCACGACGGTGGCGGCCACAGCGATGGGCAAGGCGACGACCAGGGCGGCGGCCATCACAACGGTGGCGGCAAAGGCTCTGATGGCAACAACGCCGATCACAAGTCTGGCGGCCACGGCGATGGCGATCAGGGCGGCGGCCACGACGACGGTGGTAACAAAAGCTCTGTTGGCAACAATTCCGATGACAAAGCGGGTGGCCATGACGATACCGATGGGCGCGATAGCGCTGCCGATTCACATAACGACGACGGACACGCGCATTGATGCGCGCGATAGAGCGAACGGCTCTCAGCTGATTTAACGCAATTCTGGAAGGTACTTTATTATGAGTAATCGAACACACGACAACGATAGACGCCGTCTTTTACGCGCCATGGGTGCAACCGGCCTGCTGGCCGGCTTCAATGCCTTGCTACCCGCTTACGCCCGCCCCGGTATGGGCCCCCAACTGAATACCGCAACGGCTCAGGTACCGGGCGGCACCCCCCGCGATGTGGACATGGACGTGCATATCCGCCGCGAGATCATCGACATTGCAGGCGGGCGGTCCTCGGCGATTACCGTCAACAACACCGTCCCCGGGCCATTGGTAGAACTTTGGGAGGGCAAGACCGCCCGCCTGCGCGTGCACAACCATCTCGACGAGTCCACGTCGATCCATTGGCACGGCATCCTGCTGCCGTTCCAGATGGACGGCGTCCCCGGGGTCGTGTTTCCCGGCATCGATCCCGGCGACACCTTCGAGGTCGAGTTCCCGGTTCGCCAGTACGGCACCTACTGGTACCACAGCCATACCGGTCTACAGGAACAGCTGGGCCAGTACGGGCCGCTGGTCATCCACCCGCAGAGCCGCGAGGACCATATCGACGCCGACCGCGAATACGTCGTGGTTCTGAGCGACTGGACTTTCGAGGATCCGCACCGGCTACTGGCCAAGCTCAAGAAGATGAGCGATTACTACAACTTCAGCGAGCGCACGGTCGCCGACTTTGCCGAGGACGTCTCCAAGGCCGGCTGGGGCGCGACCCTGCGGGACCGCATGGCCTGGGGGAACATGCGTATGAGCCCGCGCGATATCGCAGACGTCACCGGCCACACCTATACCTATTTGATGAACGGCATGCATCCCGATGCCAACTGGACGGCATTGTTCAAGCCCGGTGAACGCATTCGCCTGCGAGTGATCAACGCCTCGGCCATGAGCTATTTCAACGTCCGCATCCCGGGCCTGCCCATGAGTGTGGTGGCTTCCGACGGCCAGAACGTCGAGCCGGTGGAAACCGACGAGTTCCAGATCGGGGTGGCCGAGCGCTTCGACGTCGTGGTCGAGCCGAAAGCGGATCAGGCCTATACCCTAATGGCCGAGTCCATGGACCGCAGCGGCTACGCCCGCGGCACGCTAGCCCCGCGGCCGGGCATGGATGCGTCCGTGCCGGCCCTGCGCGCCCAGCCAACGCGCACCATGGTCGACATGGGCATGGATATGGACATGATGAACATGGACGGCATGAAGATGTCGGGCGGCGACGACATGGCAAAGATGGACATGTCGAAAAAAGGCCAGGGCATGGCCGGCATGTCTCATCAGGGCCACGACATGGGCACGATGAAACACGGCGACAACCCGATGTCGGGCATGGGCGCCGACAACAGCATCGCCATGATGGAACCGGCGGGTCCCGTGATCGCTCGACACGGTCCCGACGGTCATGGGCCCGGCAATATCACCACCGCGACCGTCCAGCGCAACCGCCTGGCCGAGCGCGGCACCGGCCTCAAGGATGTGCCGCACCGGGTGCTGACCTACAGCCAACTGCGCAACACCAAGCCCATGGCCGACAAACGCGAGCCGGCCAAGACCATCGAGCTACACCTGACCGGCAACATGGATCGCTATATGTGGTCGTTTGACGGGGTGAAGTACAGCGATACCGACAGCCCCATCGACTTCCCCTACAACGAGCGCGTGCGGCTGATCATGATCAACGACACCATGATGGAGCACCCCATCCACCTGCACGGCATGTTCATGGAACTGGAAAACGACCAGGGCGATCATCTGCCGTTCCAGGACACCATCAGCGTACTGCCCGGCTCGCGTGTGTCGCTACTGGTCACCGCCAACGAGCCCGGCCGCTGGTTCTTCCATTGTCACCTTCTCTACCACATGGAAATGGGCATGGCCCGAGTTGTGCGGGTGGGCCCCCGCAGCCAAAAGGAGAACACCGATGTTTAATACCCGTCTGCCCCTCCTGTACGTCCTGGTGCTGATCATGCTGGCGCTGCCCGGCTTGGCGCCGGCGGCCGACGAAAGCACATTGCCTGGCCAAAATGCCGATCCCGACGCCATCTATCCCCCCGGCGAGCGCAATGCCAGCAGCGGAGCGCCCGCTGAATGGCCGGATATTCTCAAGGACGAGGCCGTTTACGGTTTCGCACTGATTGATCGCCTGGAGTACGGCGTACCCGAAAGCGGTGAGGACAATTACCTCTGGGACGCGCAGGGCTGGCTCGGTGGCGACACCCACAAATTCTGGTTCAAGACCGAAGGTGAGGGACCGATCGACGGCGGCTCGCCCGAAGACACCGAGTTCCAGGCACTCTACAACCGCACGATCACGCCGTTCTGGGGCGTCCAGGCGGGCCTGCGCTATGACGTCAACCCCAACCCCGATCGCGGCTTTGCCGTGCTCGGCGTTCAGGGGCTTGCGCCCTACTGGTTCGAGTCGGACACAGCTCTGTTCGTGAGCGAGGACGGCGATGTCAGCTTTCGCGGCGAATTCGAGTACGAACTGCTGCTCACCCAGCGTCTGATCCTGCAGCCAAGGCTCGAGGTCAACGCCTCGGCCCAGGACGTGCCCGAGTACGGTCTCGCCAGCGGGCTCAACAATACCGAGGCGGGTGTGCGGCTGCGCTACGAGATCAAGCGCGAGTTCGCGCCTTATATCGGCGTACGCTGGG
>NZ_CAXGSH010000141.1:0-6128 GCF_964012375.1 uncultured Salinisphaera sp. | reverse complement strand
GCGCACCAGCACGCGGGTGATCATGCCCTTGAGATCGAACATGTAGCGCACGTTGCTGCGCACTTCGTTCATCAGCTCGCGGATGATCGTGGGCGCCTGGGCCCGTACGCGCCGCTTGATCTGGCTGCGCACCACCAGCGGCAGCGCCTCCCACAGGGTGGGATGGTGCCGATACATCACCGTATCGGTGATTTCATCGGTCAGCTCGATCATCGGGGCTTCGAGTTCGTCGGCGACGCGCGCCGGATCCAGCCGGCTGAATATCTCGTCTTCGGTAATCAACGACTCGGTGATGGTATCCACCGAAATACCGGTCATCTTCGAGGCTTTGCGGGGCACGATGCCCTGCCAGCCGAGCCACGGTTTATACGCACCGATGAACTCGACGGGATAGAACATCATCTTGATCGCCACGACGTTGGTCACGTAGCCGACCACGGCGCTTATCACCGGCATGGAAATATATTTCCAGGTCTCGACACTCAGATAGAGAAAACTGCCGTCCATGCATCGGTGTGGCGCCCATCGCAGGACCGGCGCCATGCTCCTCGAACTTGTCGTCGTTATTTATGATGCGCTCAACCCGAGCGGCGTATCGTCGCCGTTGTCATCGGGCGATGTCGATCATAGCAGCCGCACACCTTCGCACCGCCTGCCTCGACACACAAATCGCAAAACGACGGGTCAGCCGGCGATGCCGGCCTCGGGCGCACCCCGCAGGCGCGCGTTGATACGCGCGAGTTCGTCAAAATTCAGTACCCCCGCCGCCGCGCGCAGGCGCAGGCGTGCCAGCGCATGGTCGTACCAGGCCTGCTTGCGATCGGCGCGTCGCTGCACGAGCGCGATCTGCGCATCGATCACGTCGAGCACCGTTCGATTGCCGAGCCGATAACCCGCCTGAGCCGCCTCGAGCGCGGTCTGGCCCGAGGCAATGGCCCGATCGAGCGCGTTCAGGCGGCGCTTCGTGGCCTGAACGTTGCGGTAGGCGTTGTTGATATCGATAAGCAGCTGGCGCCGTGCCGAGATTACGTCCAGGCGCGCCTGTTCGGCGTTGTATTCGGCTTCGGAAACCGCTGCCCGCGTGGAGCCGCCAGCGAATAGCGGCATTTCCAGCTCGACGCCGACCGAACGGGTTTCGTCTACCAGATTGGCCTGACCGCCGGCGCCGAGCGGGAACAACTGCTCCTGGCGCCCAACGCGCCCGACCAGATTGACGGTCGGCAAATGGCCGCCGCGTTCGGCGCCGATCTGTTCGCGGGCCGCACGCCAAGCGGCTTCCGAGGCCGCCACCTGGGGCGAACGTTCCAGCGCCACGGCAAGCCACGCCTCGCGATCGCGCGCGCTGTCGTCGCGGCCCGGCGCGGGCATGGCTTCGTCGACCTCGATACCGGACAACGCCTGCGGCGCGCGACCGGTCAACGAGATCAGCGCGTCGCGCGCGCTGGCCAGCTGGTTCTCTGCATCGATGGAATCGACCAGGGCACTGTCGAGGCTGGACTGTGCCTCCTGCTGGTCGGTGATCGGGTCCAGGCCGGCATCATAGGCGGCCTGGGCCCGGTCGAGCTGGTTTTGAATCGAGCGCTGCTGCTCGCGCGCGGAATTCAACGCGTCGCGCGCGGCCAGCACGTCGAAATACGCCTCGGCCACCCGCACGATCAGCGTCTGCTCCGCGTTGGACAACGCCAGCACCGCCTGATCGCGGCGCGCATTCGCCGCATCCTTGTTCTGCCAGGCCGTCCAGTTGAACAGCGGCTGGGTCAGATTGAGCGAATAGCCTTTCTGATCGGAGGTCGTCGGCCCGTCGTTGCCGCCAAAGAAGCCGCCCCCGCCGGCAAAGCCGGTATCGCCGCCTTCGGGCGACTCGAAGGTCTGCTCCTGTTCGACGCGCGTGTAGCTGGCGCTAGCCGACAGCGACGGCAGCAGCTGACCACGGGCCTGACGATAGCGTGCATCGGCCGCGCCGGACTCGGCGCGCGCGGTGAGCAGTTCGGTATCGTTGCGCAGAGCCTGATCGTAGGTATCGAGCAGGTTCTGCGCGGCGTGGGCCGACAGCCCCCCGGCCATGGCCAGCAGCGCGATACCCATCGCCGGCGCGCGATAGCGGCGATTGCCTGCTCTCATGCAGCCTCTCCACGACGTTTCGAAAAGCGCGCACCCACGCGGGCGCCCAGCACCAGCATGCAGGGGGTGAGCACGAGCGTAAGCAGCGTCGAAAACATCAGCCCGCCTACGATGGCCGTGGCCAGCTGGGTCCACCACTGGGTCGACGGCGCGCCGAAGGTGATCGACCGGCCGACGATGTCGATATTCATCTGCAATACCATGGGCAGCAGGCCAAGAATCGTGGTCACCGTAGTCAACACCACCGGCCGGAGACGCTCGGCGCCGGTCTGGATCACCGCATCCCAGGCATTCAGGCCCGCGCTGCGGTTCACGTTGTAGGTGTCGATCAGCACGATGTTGTTGTTGACCACGATACCCGCCAGCGCGATGACGCCGATACCGCTCATCACCACCCCGAACGGCTGGCCGGCGATCAACAGGCCCAACAGCACGCCGACCGTGGAAAACATCACCGCCGACAAGATCAGAAACGACTGGTAAAAACTGTTGAACTGGGTCAGCAGAATCACGCCGATGAGTGCGACCGCCACGCCGAACGCCTTGGACAGAAAAGCCTCTGCGTCGCGCAGGTCCTCGTCCTCGCCCTTGAAGGCGATATCGACACGGGGATTGAGTTCGGCTGCCTCGACGTGATCGCCGATCCAGGCGCGCAACGCGTTGAGCTGGTCGGCGACGAGCGCGCCCGGCGCCACGCCGGATTCGATCGTGACCGTGCGCTGGCCACCGGTACGCTCGATATTCTCTACCTTGGGCGCGGCCACGCGGGTGACGAAATTGGACACCGGCACCTGCCCGCTCTCGGTTTGCAAACGCAGGTTGTCCAGCGAATCCAGATTGCGCGAATCCTCCGGGAAGCGCACGCGGATATCGATTTCGTCGCTGGCGTCGTCGGGCCGGTATTCGCCGACCTTGACGCCCTGGGTGACCAGCTGGATCGCCTGGCCGATGGTGGCCACGTTGGCGCCGTAGCGGCTGGCCTCGGCCCGGTCGACATCCATGCGCCATTCCAGCCCCTGGCTCGAACGCGTGTCCTGAATATCGGTAAAACCGCCTACCTCGGCCATGCCGCGGCGTACGAAATCGGCGGCCTTGTCGAGGGCGGGCATGTCCGGCCCGGAAATCTGCAGCTCTACCGGCTTGGCCTGGGTCGGGCCCTGGGCCTGTTCCTGAACCTCGGTACGAATCCCGGGAATGCCGGCAATACGCGCGCGCACATCGGCCATGATGTCGCCGGCCGGCCTGCGCACCCCCCAGGGCTCGAACTCGAGCTGAATCTGGCCGATCACGTCGTCGGCCGTACCCTGGCGAAACGATTCCTGGCCGGCGCCGGTACGCGTATAAACCGACGCAAACCCGGGCATGGCCAGGACCCGATCCTCGACCTGGCGCACGAGCCGATCGGCCTCGGCGATCGATTGCTGGCCGCGGGCGTGAATCTGAATCACGGCATTGTCGGGTGAGATATCGGGAAAGAACTCCACGCCCTTGCCGAGCTGGCCATAGGCCAGGATCGCGGCAAAGAACAGTACCACCGCGCCGATGGCGGTCTTGCCCGCGTGGCGGGCAAAAAACGACAGCGTGGCGACATAGGCCCCGGTCGCGCCCCTCAGTTTCTGGCCCGGCTGCCATACCGCCTCGGCGCCGCCCGGCGCGGAACCGCCGATCACCGCGCCCAGGGTGGGCACGAAGATCAACGCCATCAAAAGCGAGGCGCTCAAGACCGCGATCAGGGTGATCGGCATATAGCGCATGAACTCGCCGACCACCCCCGGCCATAACAGCAGCGGCGCGAACGCGGCCAGGGTGGTCGCGGTGGAGGAAATGATTGGCCAGGCCATGCGCTGGGCCGCGTGCATATAGGCCGACATGCGGCTCTCGCCTTCGGCCAGGAAGCGGTCGGCGAGCTCGACCACCACGATCGCCCCGTCCACCAGCAGGCCGAGCGCGAGAATGAGCGCGAACAGCACCACGATGTTCACCGAAAGCCCCATCGCCGCCAGGGTGAGAATACCCAGCAGAAACGAGCCGGGGATCGATACGCCCACGAGGGTGCCGGCACGCAGGCCGAGAATGCCCACGATCACGATCATCACCAGCAGAATGCCGCTGATCACGTTGTTCTGCAGATCGCCCAGCAGACGCGTGACGTCTTTGGATTCGTCCTGTGAAAAGTTCACCTGGATCGCATCCGGCCAACCCTGCTGCATGCGCTCGATCGCCGCACGTACCGCCTGATTGGTATCGATGATGTTCGCACCGATGCGCTTGGTGATTTCGAGCGCCAGCGTGGGCTGGCCGTTGAGCCGGGCAAAGCTCTCGCGGTCGGCGAAGGCGCGGCGTACGCTGGCCACGTCGCCCACGGTCACCACCTGGTCGTCCGCGCGTTTGACCGCGGTATTGCGCAGCGCATCGAGGTTGTCGATCACCCCCGGCACCTTGATCGAAAAGCGTCCGCTGCCGGATTCGAGCGCGCCGGCCGGCACCAGCTGGTTGTTCTGCTGGACCGAATCGAAAACCTCCTGCAACGACAGCCCGTAGGTTTCGAGCTTGAGGGGATCGATATTGATCTCGATCTGCTCTTCGCGGTCGCCGGCGATATCGGCCTCGAGCACGCCGGGGATGGACTCGACCTCGTCCTGTACGTCCTCGGCGAGCGAAACCAGCACCCGTTCGGACACATCGCCGTACAGATTGACCACCAGCACCGGGAACAGGGCCACGTTGACCTCGTTGACGGTGGGTTCCTCGGTGTCGCCGGGTAGATCGGCCTTGGCGATGTCCACCTGGTTGCGCACATCGTCGAGCGCGTCGTCGGGGTCGAAGCCGGCCTCGAATTCGAGGATAACGCTGGCATGCCCTTCCGAGGCGGTGGCGCTCATTTCCTTTAAGCCTTCGATGGAACGCAGCTCCTGTTCCATGGGCTTGACCAGCAGACGCTCGGCGTCCTCCGGCGAAATGCCTTCATGCGCCATCGACACATAGATGGTCGGAATGGTGATATCCGGCGAGGATTCCTTGGGAATATCGCGATAGGCGATGCCGCCTGCGATCAGGATCACGAGCAGGCCGAGCACCACCGTGCGCGGCCGTGAGAACGCCGCCGCAATCAGCGCATTCATGATCGCGTGGCGGCGTCGTTCGTGGCTGGCTGCGCCTCGTCGTTCGGCGCTGCGGCATCGGCCGCCGCGGCATCGGCGTCATCGACGATCTGCACGGCATCACCCGCGCGCACGAAGCCCTGGCCGGTGGTGATCAGGCGCACGCTCTCCGGCAGCCCGGCCAGCCAGAGCCGGTCGTCGCTGCTCTTGACGATATCGGCGCCGTGAAAGGCCACGCGGCCGTCTTCGTCGATCGTCTTGATACCCATCTCGCCGGCTTCGTCGAGGGTGAGCAAGTCGGCCGCCACTTCGTGCGCCTCGACCTGTTCGAGCGGCAGAATGAGCTTTGCCGAAGCGCCGGCCACAAGCCGGCCGCCGGGATTATCCACTTCCAGTTCCACCGGATAGGTCCGTGTGGCCTCGTCGGCTTCGGTGGCCACATAGCGCACCGTGCCCTCGACCATGCGGCCGTCGATCAGGCGCGCCCGGCCCGGCTGGCCCGGCTCGACGAAGGCGACGTCCTTTTCGGCCAGATCGCCGCGAACCACGAACGGATTTTGCTGGATAACGCGGGCTATCTCGTCGCCCACGGCAACATAATCGCCCACTTCCACCGGCCGTGTTTCCAGCACGCCGGCAAACGGCGCCCGCACGACGGTGTTATCGATATCCTGCTGAATATTGGCCAGCTGGGCCTGGGCGGCTTCCAGATCGGATTTGGCCTGGGCCAGATCGGTTCGGGTCTGATACCCCTTTTCCGACATCTTGCGTACGGCTTCGTACTGCAGCCGGCGCTGTTTTACCACCGCACGGGCTTCGTTGCGCGACGCCCCGCGATCGTCGAGGGCGATACGTGTGAGCACTTCGTCGGCTTCGACTCGGGCGCCGCGCCGGGCGCTGATCGAG
>NZ_CAXGSH010000140.1:0-6229 GCF_964012375.1 uncultured Salinisphaera sp. | reverse complement strand
GCCGGCGTGATGCAGGGGCCGAACAACATCATCGGCCGCGGCTATTGCAGCGCGCCGGTGGCGATTACGGTGGAAGGCGCCAATATCATGACCCGTACGCTCATGGTGTTCGGCCAGGGGGCGATCCGTTGCCACCCGCATGCGCTAAACGTGGTGCACGCGGTCGAAAACGACGATTCGGCCGCCTTCGCGAAAGGCATGCGCGGCTGGATCGGCCACTTCTTCGCCAATATGGGCCGCACGCTCGGCCACGGCGTCACGCGCGGCCTGTTCGTGCGCGTGCCGGACGTCGACAAGGCGACCCGTCGCTACTACAAGAAACTCGGCTGGGCGGCCTCGCGCTTTGCCCTGTTTACCGATCTGGCGCTGTTCTTCGTGGGCGGCAAGCTCAAGATGCGCGGCAATCTCACCGGCCGCTATGCCGATGCCTTGGCATGGATGCTGATGGGCTTTTCCACGCTCAAGCGCTACGAGGCCGAAGGCCGCCAGCCGGAAGATCGGGTGCTCGTCGACTATGCACTGCGGCTGAGCCTGGCCAGGGTCCAGGACGCGTTCGAAGGCATTTATGAAAATTTCGAGGGGCCGCTCGGCACGGTGCTGCGTTGGGTGGCGTTGCCGCTGCTGCGGGTGAACCGGCTGGCACGGTTGCCCGACGATCGGTTGGCAGTGGCCTGTGCGGGCGTGTCTCAACGGCTGGATGCACAGAGCGAGCGCCTCAACGCCGACATTTTTATGCCAGAGAACAGCCACTCCGGCGTCGGGCGTCTGTTCGACGCCTTTCATCGGGTCAGCGAGGCCGCGCCACTGGTCGAGCGCATCAAGGCTGCACAGAAAGAAAAGCGTCTGCCCGCCGGCGACCCCGACAGCCTGGCCGATGCCGCGCGTGACGCGAGTGTTCTCGACGGCGATGAGGCCGCGCTCGTTACCGCGGCACGCCAGGCACGGCTGGCCGCGATCGACGTCGATGTGTTCACCGACGCACAGTTCTTCGAGCGCGCCCAGCAGTCGACGGCCGATGATCGGCGGCAGGCCGCTTGAGCCCATAGCCGCGGCTGGCGACGATGGCACGCTTAGCAGCCGCGGCGAGCGGATTCGAGCCGAAGCACATAGGCGCGACGTGCCTCGGCGGCGCGTCGACCCGATGCGATCCTGGATGACTCGGACATGCAGCAAGGCAACGCAGGCGCACGGATGAAAGACGACACCAAGGCTCGCCCCGTGAATACGCTGCTGGCCGGCGTACGCGTACTCGATCTGACCCGCCTGTTGCCCGGCCCGTATGCCACCCAGCTGCTGGCCCAGCTCGGCGCCGAAGTCATCAAGATCGAAGAGCCGGGCGGCGGCGACTATGCGCGCACGCTCTCGCCGGCGTTGTTCGAGCAGGTCAACCGCGGCAAGGCATCGGTAACGCTGGATCTGCGCAACGCAGACGATGTGGCGGCGTTCAAGCGCCTGGTCGCCGACGCCGACGTGGTCATCGAATCCTTTCGTCCCGGCGTGATGGAGCGGCTTGGCTGCGGCTATGAAACGCTCAAGGCGATCAACCCGAGGCTGGTCTATGCCGCGCTTACCGGCTACGGCCAGAACGGGCCGCTGGCGCGGGCGGCCGGGCATGATCTGAACTATCTGTCGCTTTCGGGCGTGCTCGATCAGATCGGCCATGCCGGCGGACCGCCCGCGATTTCCAATGTGCAGATTGCGGATCTGGCCGGGGGCGCGCTCACCTGTGCGGTCGGGGTGCTGTCCGCCGTGATTGGTGCGCGCGCCAGCGGGCAGGGCACGTTCGTGGATGCGGCCATGCTCGACGGTTCGCTGGCCTTGCAATCGGTCGCCATGGCGACGCGCAACCAGTTCGGCCAGACCCAGCCACGCGGGGCCGATACGCTCACCGGCGCGCTGCCCAATTATCGGGTCTACAAGTGTCGCGACGGGCGCTATCTCGCGGTGGGCGCGCTGGAGCCCAAATTCTTTGCGCGGCTGCTCGACCGGCTTAACCCGGTCGGGGGCAGGCAGGCACGCAGGTCCGACTCGAAACCGGATAGCTCGGCCAAGCCGAAAAACAAGCGCGCCCCGCGGATGGCCGGCTGGGCCGAGCGCGTGAATGCGGCCCTGGCCGATCCGCGCCGGGCGCGCCATCTCAGCAAGCCGGTGCACTGGGGTCTGGCCGCGCTGTTTCGTACCCGCACACGCGACGCCTGGGTCGAACTGCTCGCCGGTGCCGATGCCTGTACCACGCCGGTGCTTACGCTCGAAGAAGCGCTGGCCCACCCGCAGGTGCAGGCTCGCGACATGCAGCAGGGCGATGCGTTGGGGTGCCCGTTGCGTTTCGACGGCACGGCTCGGGATGCGCTTGCACCGAGTCCGGCGCTCGGCGCGGACAACGAGCGGCTGCTCTAGGTTTGGGTTGGCTGGACACAGTGGCTAAACTGCCGGCCAGCACTTATTCAACAAGGATCGCTCATGTCGCTTACTGATTCGACGATGATGCCGCTGGGCAAGAAGGCCCCGGATTTCTCGCTGCCGGATACCGTCTCCGGGCAGACGGTTTCGTTCAGGGACGTCGCCGGCGAGAAAGGCACGGTGGTGATGTTCATCTGCAATCACTGCCCCTACGTGCTGCATATCATCGATGAGATCGTGGCGGTGGCCAACCACTACCAGCCGCAGGGCATTGGTTTTGTCGCGATCTCCTCCAACGATATCGCCGAGCGCCCCGAGGACGGCCCGGAACAGATGCAGGTGTTCGCCGAAAGCCGCGAGTTCGCCTTTCCCTATCTCTATGACGAAAGCCAGGCCGTGGCCAAGGCCTACGACGCCGTCTGCACGCCCGACTTCTTCGTCTTCGACGGCGATGGCAAGTGTGCCTATCGTGGCCAGTTCGACGAGTCGCGGCCGAAGAACGGGGTGGCGGTCACGGGCGCAGAACTGCGTGCGTCGCTCGATGCGCTGCTCGAAGGCGACATGATCCCCGAAGACGTCCAGGTGCCCAGCCAGGGCTGCAGCATCAAGTGGAAGGCCGCCTGATCCTCTGAAAGGAACGGCCATCCGTGAACGGGTCTTGTCGCGGGTGGCGCCTGGTCGCAGGCGAAAACGCCGGTACGCTTGATGCGACCGGCGTTTTTTATCGGCTTACGACGGGCGTCGAGGCATGCGCCTGCTCGACGCGGGCCGGCGCTTGAGTCTCCGGCGGTATCAGCCGGGCATCAGCCGATTCATCACCCGCCAGTAGTTGACCGGCATGAGTCGGGAGATCGCCGAGATAATCTGGGCATCGATCCCGATCAGGCAACGGCCCTTGCCCTTGGCCAAATCATCGAGAATCTTGCGCGCGGCCTGGTCAGGGGTCGTACGGGCGAGCTTGTTGACGAAGTCGCCGGCGGCCTTTTCCTGATCATCGCTGCCGTCGGGGCCGACATAAAAACGCGCTGAATGCGCGATGCCGGTTTTTATGCCGCCCGGATGAACGCACATCACGTGCAGGCCGCTGCCGGCGGTTTCGTGGCGCAATGCCTCGGTAAAACCGCGAACCGCGAACTTGGTGGCGTTGTATGTGCCTTGCGTGGGCAGGCTGATCAGGCCGAACACGCTGGAGACGTTGACCAGCGCGCTGCCCCGGTTTTTCTTTAGCGCCGGCAGAAAAGCCTTGGTGCCATGGACCACGCCCCAGAAATTGATGCCCATGATCCACTCGAAGTCTTCGTAAGTGGCGTCTTCGATCGTCTGGGAGTGGGCGACGCCGGCGTTGTTGATGACGAGATCCACCTGACCATATTCGGCGATCACTTCGTCGCGAAAGGCCTCGACCGCGGCGCGATCGGATACATCCACCGAGGCGGTCAGCACTGCGGCGTTGGCACATTTGCTGCGCGTTTGCTCCAGGCCGCTCATGTCGACGTCGCACAGCGCCAGTCGGGCGCCGCGCTGCGCGCAGGCGGTGGCCAGACTGCGACCGATGCCGGAGCCGGCGCCGGTGATCACCACGACCTTGTTATTCAAATCCTTCATGCCTGTTCCTTGTCTTGAGCCGTCGGCGATGGCCGTTATGCCTTTGTGCGCGCGTCGTGCAGGTATGGCGCTCACGATGGGCATGCGCCACCGGAGAACTGACAACGGTCGATGTCAAATTACGTTTGACAACAAATAATGTCAATATGAAGCAATGAGCAATGCATCTTCATCGTCGCCTGCCGACGGCAACGGACGTGCCTACGGGGGCCGCAGTCTCGACGAGCGTCGCAGCCGGCGACGTGCGCAATTCATCGATGCCGGTATCGCCGTTTACGGTCGCGACGGGTTTCGCGGGGCCACGGTCAAGTCGCTCTGCCGTGCGGCCGGGCTCACGGAGCGGTATTTCTACGAGTCGTTCGCCAACAGCGAAGCGCTTTTCGCCGAGGTTTATCGCACGCTTGTGCAGCGCCTGGAAGAGAACGTCGTTGCGGCCATCGATAATGCGCCCAGCGATGCCGAGGCGACCGCGCGGGCCGGCCTCCGGGTGTTTTTCGAAACCATGTATCACCAGCCCGGCACGGCGCGAATTCTGCTGATCGAGATTTTCGGTATCAGCGGCGAGATCGACCGCCTGTATCGGGAAACCACGCAGAACTTCACGCGTACGCTACAAGCCCTGGTCAGCAATATCTTCGTGCTCGGCGAAGACAGCGGCACCGATGCCGGCGTGCTGTCGACGGGCCTCGTGGGCTCGACCATTCATATCGCCATGTACTGGACGCTCAATCGCTATAGCGAACCGTTGGACGTGATCGTGGAATCGGCTCTGGCGTTGTATGTCGCCATGGCGCGTCAGGCCGATCAGGGCAGCGACAGGCCCTAATCGCTTCGCCGCCGCGGACCGCGGTGCTTGTTGCGTTCGCGCAGGCGCTTCATCAAGCCATCACTCATCGATCTCGTGGCGGACTGGTAGTAAGCAAAAAAACGGCGCGGTTATGACCGCGCCGCTGTGTCTCGATACCGGTATTGCGACCGGTCGTGCAATCAGTGGTGGGTGGCGTAGGCCGCCTCGGCGTCATCCACCAGTCCGTCCAGTTCGGCGAGCAGATGCGCGTTGTTCTGCTGCCAGGGGTGGAAGCTGTACTGGAAATAGCTCAGCCATTCCGGAACCATCCGGCGAATGAAGCCCTGCTTGCCCAGGGTGAAGTTGAGCATCTTCAGGTGGCCGCGCCAGCCTTCCTTGCGACACTTCTCGTCGGCCTGGGTCATCTGCCAGTAGAAGCTGAGCAGCACCGGCCAGAACAGGGCGGTGGCCAGGGTCATGGCGAAGGTACGTTCTGCCCAGTTGCGCGGGCCGCGGCCGATGCATTTTTCGTAGACGTCGTAGGCCACGGCCTTGTGCTCGACTTCTTCAAGCGCGTGCCAGCGCCACATGCGTTCGAAGTCTTCCTGCGATCCGGACATCATTTCCGGATAGCGCAGCAGCATGTCGCCCATCAGCGCTGTGTAGTGCTCCAGCGCGATGGTCGCCGCCAGCGGCAGCGATTTCGGGCTGCGCTGCTTGATCCAGTCGAGCAGGTTCCAGGTGAACTGGTCAAGCTTATGGGCCGGCAGGCCGGCCTGCTCCATGAGCTCGTTGTATTCGATGTGCTCGCGCGAGTGCATGGCTTCCTGGCCGATGAACGCGGTCGCGGCCTTCTTCAGGTCGGGATCGGGAATCTCGTCGCGATAGCTGCGAACGGCGTCGATGAACATCCGCTCACCGGCCGGGAACAGCAGGCTCATGGCGTTCATGAACTGGGTGACGTTCGGGCCGTGCTTGTGCCAGTCGCAGATACGATCGGCCGGCGGCAGAAAGTGCAGGTCGCGCCGCTCGGGCATGACCGCGACATTCTCGCTGTGCGGGAATTCGCGCTGTGCGGCACTCGCGGGGTTGTTTACGGCATCGGATGCGTTCTTGCTCATGGTGCCCTCCTTGGATTGGGGTCGCTAAGCCGTTTCGAACGGCGTGTTGTTGGTAAACCGGCCCGGCCTGAACGAACTAGGCGGCGTGGCTGGCATAGGCGGCTTCGGCGTCGTCGACAAGCTGGTCGATTTCGGCCAGCAGGCGCGCGTTGTTCTGTTGCCAGGGGTGAAAGCTGTATTTGAAATAGGCGAGATACTCCGGCAGCAGCTTGCGCAGATAGCCGGGCCGGCCGAGCATGAAGTTCGCCAGTTTCAGGTGACCGCGCCAGCCTGCCTTCACGCAGGCGGGGTCGGCCGCGGCCAGCCGCCGGTAGAA
>NZ_CAXGSH010000139.1:0-6331 GCF_964012375.1 uncultured Salinisphaera sp. | reverse complement strand
CGATGTCTGGTTGACCACGCCGGGCGCGATCGCCCGCCATTTCGAAGCCGTTGCGCCGTAGCGTCCTTTCGAAAGCGTCATGAGCGGACAGTGCATTGGCCGTGCGTGGCTCGGTCAGGTCGGCGACCAACGCGGTCGTTGTACGGCGCCGCGAAACCGGTCCGCCACTTCCGCCTGTTGCGTTCATAGGCGGAATGAATACATCCAAGAACGACGCGCCCGCCGCGACGAGCGAACACGCAAAACTTAGTCCCGAGATTGTGTGCAGGTCAGGATGCCGCGCAGCTGGGAACTGTCGACCAGTTCGTCGTCCGGGTTCACAACGATCTGCGAGCGGGCGAGGACGTAGGCCTTGCCGGTGATGGTGTTTTCCACCACGTCGTAGCCGCCGGCCCGGGCGACGCGCGTGAACGTGCCCAGAAAGCTCGATCCGCGCAGCGACACCGTTTCCAGGGTATCGCCCGGCTGCATGCGGCCTTCGTAGTGCATCAACGCCATGCGCGCGGAGGTGCCGGTGCCCGTGGTGCTGCGACAGATCACGCCGGGGTGTACATAGGTGGCCGAGCGCGAGCGATAGTGGCCGGCTCCGGTCTGTTCGACCTCGCCCATGAAGTGCAGAAACGGCAGCGGCCCGACATCGCCGAGCTCGTAATGGGAAAAGCCGCGTTCTTGCAGAATCGCCTCGACGATCGCCTGGGCACAGTGGGCCAGCCGCGACTCCTCGTCGCGGGTCAGCGAAAAGCCCAGCTCGGCGGCGTCCACCAGCGCATAGAAGCCGCCGCTATAGGCAATGCTGTAGGTCACCTCACCAATCAGCGGCACGTGAATCGTGGCGCGATGGGTATCGATATAGCTGGGCAGGCCTTCGCAGGTGATGGCCTCGACTACGCCGTTCTCGACCCGTGCTTCGATCGCCACGCGCCCGGCGGGCGATTCCAGCACGAACTGCTGGCGGCCTTCGCGCTTGGGGATCATGTGGTTGTCGAGCAGGGCAGTGGCCGTACAGATGGTGTTGGAGCCGGAATAGATGGGGTAACCCATCACTTCCATGATGATATAGCCGGCCTGCGCCTCGGGATTGGACGGCGGCACGATCAGGTCCACCGACATCTCCGGGATGCCGTAGGGCTCTTCGAGCAGGACGGTGCGCAGGCCGTCGGCATGGTCGCGCAGGTATTCCATCTGCTGGCGTACCGTTGCGCCGGGCAGGCGGATGATGCCGCCCACGACGATGCGGCTGACGTCGCCGCCGGCATGGGTATCGATGATCTGAAACGTCAGTTCTGCGCTCATGCCACGGTCTCTTGCAAAATGCTGCTGCGAATTCGGCGTGTTTAGGCGCTCAGCGCGTAGCGGGCGCCGTGCTGGTCCCACTGGCTGTCGGGTACGATCACGATCTTGCCCAGGTAATTGCTCGACCGATCCACGAAATAGCGCTCGGCTTCATGCAGGTCCGAGAGCTTGAACGCGGCATGCAACACCGGCTGAAGCTCACCGCCGCGAATCCAGCGCATGAGCTGTTCGGCCTCATCGCGGGTACCGTGGGAGACACCGAAAATCTGCACCTGATAGAGATAGATACGCGTCCAAAGCACCTCGCTGACATTGCCGCCGCTCGCACCGGCGATGCTCAGACGCGGATAGGTCCTGCGCCGGCCCATGTCGAAGATCATCGTATCGATGAAGCGATGCGTCATGTCGCCGCCCACCAGATCCATGACCGCATCGATGGGTTCGTCGCCGGTGGCCTCACGAACCGTCTGGGTGAAGTTCTCCATATCGGCACGATCAAACACCGCTTCGGCGCCGAGCGCGCGCAGCGCATCGGCCTTGTCGGGCGTGCTCAGCGCGTAGGGAATGGCGCCGATCACCCGGCACAGCTGGATGAGTGCCGTACCCACGCCGCCGCTGGCGCCGGTAACCAGCACGCGCTCGCCGGCGACGATATTCGCCGCCGTGAGCATGTGGTAGCCGGTCTGGTAGGAGCACATGCCCAGGCTGGCCAGTTCGGCGTCGCTCAGATCGTTGTCGATGGCATGGAACTGGTCGGCGGGCACGGCCACATACTCGGCATAGCCGCCGTCGGCGCCGTGGCCGTAGTAGTCGGGGGTGAGGTTGATGTCGCGCCGAGGGCCGTCGACTGTCTCGCCGTAGATATTGAAGTCCAGCAGGCCCCGGTCGCCGATGCGCGAGGCATCGATGCCGTCGCCGACCGCTGCCACCCGGCCGACGATATCCGCGCCCTGGATACGCGGGAACGTCAGCGTGGGCGTGCCGCCGATCGCGAACGAGGTCACGTCGCCGGCTTCACGCGTCGGGTAGAGGCCTTCACGAGCCTTGCGGTCGGTATTGTTCTTGGCCGTGGCGGTCACACGGACCACTACTTCGCCGGCCCCGGGTGTGGGGGTGCGCACATCGTCCTGGTAGACGAGCTTGTCCACGCCGCCGTGGCCGGTCAGCCGCATCGCGTGCATGGTGTCGGGCAGTGCTTGCGCAGTCATGGTGGGGCTCGTCGGTCGGTGCATCCAATTCATGACCGACGGTATCAAAGACGGCCGCGCTGCCCGTAATCCGATATGCGAAACGCGCCGGGCATAGCCGCCAACAGCGGCGCGTGCCGGCGCCGCCGGCTTCAACGCGCCTCGGCGACCAGCTCGGTCAGGCGTTGGGTGACCATCTTGTAGCGCTCCCGCGCGGCCTGGCTGCCCAGCGTGGTGGCCATGGCGCGATCCTGGGCCGGGACCACCGAGCGCACGTAGCTGATGCGGGCATCGCGATACGCGCGGTAGACGTTATCGCAGGCCGACTGCGCCCTTGCGGCCGCGCTGCGCGGGCTTACGCTGTAGTCCGCCGCATAGGGCATGGCCGCAGCATAGGCACACTGCCAATAGCGCTGATAGGCCGGCTCGGTTGGATCCTCGGGCGGGCCGCCCGCGCAGCCGGCCAGAAGCACGGCCGCGAGCATTGCGAGCAGCCCCGCGCCGCCTGCGCGTAGCGAATACGGCTCATTCATCGTGGCTGGCGGGGGCGTTGCGCTCGGTGGGTCGCTGGCCCTGTGGGCCCTTGGTGCCGGCGCTGGGAGTTTTGCGGCCTCGCGGCGCTGCTGGAACTTGCCCCATACGTCGCGCGCGGTGCGCTTGATACGTTCCTGGTTTTCCGGTTTGCGCAACCAGTTGGCGGCCATCGCGCCCAGTGCTCGTTTCATGACTCGGCCTCTATCGGCGGGTCGGGTTGATGAAACGATGATGGTGGCATGGACGGGCTGGTACAACGCCCCGGCTCGGTTTTTTCGCAATAGGCCGACGGCGGGGCCTGGCTGGACTACGCCTGTACTGCCTCGATACGAAAACCGTCGCGCGGGAAATGCACGCGAACGGGCTGTCCGTCCGGGCCGTCGCGTTGAATGGTCATGCTCTCGGCCGCGATCGATACCAGCTCGCCCTGGCTGGGTTCGGTGCCGTAATCGGTGGCCGCGACCGAAACCCGTGTGCCGGGCTTGAGTCCGGCTTCGACTGCGGCCGGCAGCGGTTGCCATTGCTCGCAGCGCGCGGCGATCTGCTGTGCCTGGCCGGCATCGATCTCCTCGCGGGTGCCGTGTCCCAGCGCGCGGATGCGATCGGCCCAGCCCAGCAGGTTCGGGTAATCATCAAGCAGGGGTGCTACGCCGGGGTTCGAGCGGATATACCAGAGCGGGTGATAGATCGAGAAATCGGCAATGCAGGGGCGCTCGCCGAACAGAAAGTCGCGGTCGGTCAGCTGTCGATCCAGCGCATCGAGCGTGGGCGGCAGAACGGCGTCGGAGTACGCCGCGTCCGGGCGTACGACATGGCCGCCCTTGAATAACGCCGCGCGGTCGGCACCAAAGCTGGCCAGATAGTCTTCGCCGAGTTTTTCGATGAGCACCTTACGACCGGCTGGACGAAACATCACCGGTACGGCGGCCAGGAACAGGCGCTTGTCGCCGAGCTGTTCGAGCCCGATGACGCTCGCGATATCGGTCTCCGGAAAAAGGCCGGGTGCCGGCGAGAGTCGCTCGATCTGACGTGTGATCAGATGCGTATCGGCATAGATGTCGCGCCCGATCTGCATGACCGGCGTCTTGCGATAGCCGCCGGTCAGGGCGACCAGGTCGGGTTTGGGCATGATGCGCGGAATCAGTACCGACTGCCATTCGAGCTGCTTGTAGCCCAGCACGGCCCGGACTTTCTCAGAAAAAGGCGACGCCTCGTAATGGTGAAGAATGATCATGGGCATATGCCGGCTCGAAACGAAAACACCGGCGCAGTCTGCCGGGACGCAAAGCCAGGCGCCAGTAATTCAGGCGCCCGATTCAAACGCTAGCTTGCCGATGCTGGCCTCGGGCCGCGGCATACACGCAATAACCGGCTACCGCAGCGAAGACCAGGCAAATACCCATCACCACGCCCCAGCCGGCCCATTCGTAGAGCGACACCATGACGCTGGAGCCCAGCGTGCCACCGGCGAATACGGCGGCCACGAACAAGGCGCTCACCGTGCCGGACTGCGAACGGGCGAAGTAGTCGTTGAGCAACACGATCTGTGTGGCCTGCTGAAACACCATGCTGCCGCACAGAAGCACCACGCCCACGACGAGCGCCGGGAACGAGCCCTGAATCACGCCGCATAGGCCGACGACGAACAGAACGGCCGCCACCAGTGTGGCATTGGGCAAGCCGCGGCTGATACGCGTGATCGCGGGTGCGCCCAGCGATGTGGCAATGCCGACGGCGTAACCGCCGTAGACGATGGCCAGCATCAATGCGCCGCCCCGCTTGTAGCCGATTTCGAATGGCAAACAGGTGAGTACCGTGGTCAATACGCCAAAAGCCAGTGCCAGGCCTGGGTAGGACAGAGTCACCTGGCAGCGCCAGCTCTTCTTTTGTTCGACCGGCGCGATCGTCGTATCGCCAGCGGTGGTCGGCCGGCGCGGTATTTCGCTGGCCAGTTCGGGCGGGTCGCGCAGCAGCCAGGCCGAGAAAAGCAGCATCGCCGTGATCGCGAGGCTGCCGATCTGCCAGTGTTCGAAGGTGACCGAACCGACCGCAATCAGCCGGCCGCCCACCCCGCCGACGATGGTGCCCGCGGTATAGAACGCCAGGTCGCGGGCGCGATTGTCCGAGCCCTGGATATTGGATGAACCGGTGATCACGGCCGGAATGAGCAACGGCAGCAGAAACACCTGCAGCGCGCGCAGGGTGAAATAGGGCAGCGAATCGAACGCCACGGCCTGTGCCGCGAACAGCGCGGCCAGCAGCAGTTCGGTGACGATGACGATACGCATCGCCCGCGCCACGGTAATGAAACGCCCGAACAACACCGGCCCCGAGGTAAGCACGATGAAGGCGAACGTCATCGGCATCGCGGCCCACAGCACCGATACATCGAAGCTGGTCTGGATACGCGCGGCCAGCGGCTGCGGAAAATAGATCGCCGCGGCCGCGGCCGCGCCGGCAACGCCCAGGCGTATGCCGTCTCGATAAGCACTCATGTGAGGGGTCCGATGAAACCACGAGACCTCTAGCAAGCCTGAATATGTCTGCTACATCAAATAACCGTGCGCGGTCTTTCAAGAAACGAACGCTCGTTCGGTGGTAAGTTGCCTGCACAACAACGAATCGCCTGATGCGCTGAGGAGCCCCATGGCCGCGAACGCCGACGTACTCGACCCCGACCGCCCGATCATCGACCCCCATCATCATCTCTGGGATCGTTCACGGCTGGCTCTGGGCGCCATGCCGTTTGCCGAGCATGGCTTCAGCCGCATGCTGCGCGATCGCTCGCGCTACATGCTCGACGAGCTGCTGGCCGATACCGACAGCGGCCACGACATCCGCGCGACGGTGTTCATCGAATGCCGGGCCATGTACCGCGCCGAGGGCGCGAAAGCCCTGCGCAGCGTGGGCGAAACCGAGTTCGTCAACGGCGTGGCCGCGGTGGCGGCCAGCGGCGTCTATGGCGATACGCGCGCCTGTGCAGGCATTGTCGGCCATGCCGATCTGCGCCTGGGCGCGGACGTGGCCGAGGTGTTGGAGGCCCATCTGGCGGCCGGGCAGGGGCGCTTTCGCGGCATTCGCCATAGTGCGGCCTACGATGCCGATGACAACGTGCTGGGGCCGTTGTCCACGCGGGGCACGCCGGCCCACTTGCTGCGCGACGCGGATTTTCGCAAGGGCTTTGCCGAGCTCGCACCGCGCGGGCTGAGTTTCGATGCCTGGCTGCTGGAGCCCCAGCTGCCCGATCTGGTCGACCTGGCGCGGGCGTTTCCGGACACCGCCATCGTGCTCGACCACGTCGGCGGACCGGTCGGTAT
>NZ_CAXGSH010000138.1:0-6363 GCF_964012375.1 uncultured Salinisphaera sp. | reverse complement strand
GAACAGCGATGCCACCACCACCACGCCCGCATCGCGCGCGGCCGCCGCCAGGCGCTCGGTGGACGGGCCGGGAATCGGCTCGGCCAAGTCGAACAGGGCCGGGTCTTCGCGCTGGCAGAAGTAGGGCGTGTTGTGCAGCTCGGGCAGCAACACGAGTTTCGCGCCGGCCGCGCCGGCCTGTTCGATATGCGCGACCGCGGTATCCAGATTGGTCGCCGGTTCGGGCGTGCAGGCGTATTGCGCCACGGCAACGCGTAGCGGGGCGGGATAGGTCATCAGGACAACTCGGCAGGAATTTGCATGGCTGCACAATGGAGGCCGCCGTGCTGGCGAATCAAGGCACGACTGTCGACGCGACGAATATCGCGATCCGGGAACAGCCCGGCGATGATCTCGTGGGCGTGGTCGTCGGCCGGGTCGTCGAAGGCGGGGATGACCACACAGCCGTTGGCGATAAGAAAGTTGGCATAGCCGGCCGGCAGCCGATGGCCATCGTCCGGGTCGTACACCGGCGCGGGCAGCGGCAGTTCCACCAGACGATAGGCCTGGCCGTTGCTATCGCGCAGTGCGGCCAGTTCTTCGGCCATCGCGGCCAGTGCAGCGTAGTGGGCGTCGTTTTCATCGCGACAGCCCTGATAGGCAATCGTGTCGGCGGCGACGAAACGGGCCAGCGTATCGATATGCCCATCGGTGTCGTCGCCGATGAGGTCACCCTCGCTGAGCCAGTGCACGCTGTCCGCGCCCAGTGCATCGGCGAGGGCGGCGACGGCGCGATCGCGGTCGAAATCCGCGTTGCGCCGACCCTGCAACAGGCAGCGCTCAGTGGTCAGCAGCGCGCCCGCGCCGTTGGATTCGATGCTGCCGCCTTCGAGCGTGATCTCGTGCCGCTCGAGCCCACCGTGGCCGAGCAGGCCGGTGGCATGCAGGGCGGCGGTGAAGGCATCGTCGCGGCTGGCTTCGAACTGGCCGCCCCAGCCATCGAAACGAAAATCCAGAAACCGCCGAGCGCCGTGGTCGAATACCGTGATCGGGCCGGTATCGCGTGCCCAGATATCATCGTTGGCCACGTTCACCACGCTCAGCCGGGCCACATCGGCAAGTCGCGAGTGCGCGGCGATGCTGGCGCTGCATTCGGCATCCGCGGCCGCCAGGATTACCGGCTGGTAGTCGCAGAGCACGGCGGCGAACTCGGCGATGGCGTCGCGGGCGGCGTCGAGGCCGTTGCCCCAGTCGCCGCCGCTGCGCGGCCATACGAGCACGGTGGCTTGCTGTGCCGCCCATTCGGCCGGCAGTACACGTTCTTTCATCAATCCGCCGGCTGGAGTTCGTCGCTATGGGTGACGGGTTCGAAATGGTCGGGCACGACCGCGTGCAGGACATGGTCGTATTCGAAGTAGAGCCGATAGCCCGGGTAGTCCCAACGCGTGATCGGCGGGTTGCCTACCGGCTGGCTTTTGCTCTGCGGTTCGCCGTACTGCTGGCGCACGCGCGCCTTGGTCATGCCGCGCGGCGGCGTGCTCGGGCGTGGCGTGGCCGCGCCCTGGGCGGTATTTTCGCCGGCCGGCATATCGAGTACCGTGCCGCGCGTTTGTGTATGGGTGGCACCGGCATCCGACATGCTGTCGTCGGCGTAGCCGCTGTTCGACTGCGCGCAGGCCGTGCCGCTGATCAAAATCAGCCCTGAAATCTGAACTAAAACAAGCAGAGACGTTCTCATGCGCATGACTCAAATCCCCGACGATGGTTTTCGGCGTCAGACCCCCTGCGCCGATTGCGACCATTATGCTTTAATGCGCGCCAATGTTTAGACCCCTCGAACTCTACGCCGGCCTGAAGTACACGCGGGCCAAGCGGCGCAACCATTTCATCTCCTTTATTTCGTCCATCTCGATGGGCGGGATCGCGCTTGCCGTGATGCTGCTGATTACCGTGTTGTCGGTGATGAACGGCTTCGAGGCCGAGCTGCGTGACCGTATCCTCGGCATGGCCTCGCATGTGGAGATTTCCGGCAGTCGCGGCGGCCTGCAGGACTGGCAGGACGTTGAAAGCCAGGTCGACCAACGCCTGTCGGACGTCACCGGCTCGGCGCCCTATATCAGCGGTGAGGGCATGGTGCGCAGCGGTCGCAACATGGCGGGCACCATGATCCGGGGCGTGCTGCCCGAAAAGGAACGCAAAGTGTCGGATGTGGCCGATCACATGGTGGGCGGCAGTTTCGATTCGCTCGAGAAGGGCAAGTACCGCATCGTCATCGGCGCAGAGCTGGCCGCGATTCTCGGCGTGAATGTCGGCGACAAGGTGGATCTGATGATCCCCGAGGCCAATATCACCCCGGCCGGTATCGTGCCGCGTTTTCGCCGCTTTACCGTGGGCGGCATCTTCCAGGTCGGGATGTACGAATATGACCGCGGCATGGTCATGATCCACATGGGCGATGCGGCCACCCTCTACAACATGCAGGATCGCGTGACCGGCGTACGGCTGCACCTGAACGACATGTTCGATGCGCCCAGCGTGAGCCGTCAGCTCGAGGTGATACTCGACCCGGGCAAACGCGTATCCGACTGGACCCGTCAGCATGCGAACTTCTTCCATGCCATCGCGACCGAAAAGACGGTGATGTTCATCATCCTGAGCCTGATCATCGCAGTGGCCGCGTTCAATATCGTGTCCATGCTGGTGATGGTCGTTACCGACAAGCAGGGCGATATCGCTATCCTGCGCACGCTGGGCATGTCGCCCAAGTCGGTGATGGCCATCTTCATGGTGCAGGGCTCGCTGATTGGCGTGATCGGTACCGTCGTGGGCGTGGTTCTGGGCGTGCTGCTGTCGATCAACATCGAACATATCGTGCCCATGCTCGAAAGCCTGCTGAATACCGACCTCTTGTCGGCCGACGTTTATTACATCAGCCAGCTCAAGGCCGAGCTGCATGAAAGCGACGTGGTGCAGATTGCGCTGCTGTCGCTCGTGCTGTCGTTTTTGTCGACGCTGTATCCGGCGTGGCGCGCCGCCCGCGTGCAGCCGGCCGAGGCCCTGCGTTATGAGTAACACTCCCGAGGCCGGCACCAGCGTGCTCGGCTGCAGCCATCTGTCCAAGACGTTCACCGAGGTACGCGAGCCGATCACCGTGCTCGACGATATCAACCTGAATGTCGCGCCCGGCGCCAAGATCGCGGTCATCGGGGCCTCCGGCTCCGGCAAATCGACGCTGTTGCACCTTTTGGGCGGCCTCGATGTGCCCAGTCGGGGCACGATCCATATTGCCGGGCGCGACATGACCACGCTGTCCAACGCTGCACGCGGCAAGCTGCGCAACGAAAAGCTGGGCTTCATCTACCAGTTCCATCACCTGTTGCCGGAGTTCACCACGGTCGAGAACGTGGCCATGCCGCTGTTGATCCGGCGCGGGCCGCCGAAAAAAGCGCTGGACGAAGCGCGCGATCTCTTGCGCAAGGTCGGGCTGGGCGACCGTCTCGAGCACAAGCCCACAGAGCTTTCGGGCGGCGAGCGCCAGCGCGCGGCGGTGGCCCGCGCGCTGGTCACCCGTCCGGCCTGTATTCTGGCCGACGAACCCACCGGCAATCTTGATCATCGCACCGCTGCGAGCGTGTTCGACATGATGCTCGAGCTCAATGCGTCGATGAATACCAGCCTGGTGATGGTGACCCACGACCGCGAACTCGCCCAGCGCATGGATCAGGTCTGGAGCCTGGCCGACGGGCGGCTGTCGCCGGCCCAGGCAAGCGCGTTTGCCTGAGCCTTTATCGCCGGTGCCGCTCAAGCAATGCGGCGGTGGCGGTTGCGCGCGACGCTACAAGCGCTAGGCTGATTGTCTGGCCGCAAACGGCGTAAGCGCGTCGAAACAGGGTGATGGGGCAGGCGAAGGGGGCAGGCGCATACGACCACGCACGCGCAGGCGCGCATGTTGTTCGCCGGGCACTGCAGGCAGCCGACCGCGATCCGCGCTGGCTCGCGGTGTCGCTCATCGCGGTGGTGGCTGCAACCTACCTCCAGCCCGCGCCTTTACCCCTGTGGCTGTTTGGCGCGCTGCTGCTGCCGTGCTTCTGGCGTTGGCCGGGGCGCATAGTTCTATTCGTGGCCCTGGCAGGCGCGGCATGGACGAGCTTCGGCATCCAGCGCCAGCTGGACTCGCGCTGGCCGGTGGCACGAACCGGCGAAACCGTGCCCATGACCGGCCATGTGGTCGGCATCGTCGCCCACGATCCGTATCGCGCCCGGTTCGTGCTGGCCCGTGATACGCCACCTTATCGACTGCGTCTGTCCTGGTACGACCACGGCCACGATCTATTGCCCGGGGACTGCCTGAGCGGCGCGTTCAAGCTCGATACGCCACACGGCTCGGCCAACCCCGGCACGTTCGACTACGAAGGCTGGCTCTGGCGCGAGCGTATCGACGCGAGCGGCTACATACGTCAGGCCAAGCGCTGCGATACGCCACCCCGGCTTACCGTTGACCGCCTGCGCGCGCTGGCCATGCGCCGTATCGAGCCGTTTCTGGAAGGCTCGGCCATGAAGGGGATCGTGGCCGCGCTCACGCTGGGCATTCGCGATGCGATCAGCGACGAGCAATGGGCGGTATTGCGTGCCACCGGCACCTCGCATCTGGTTGCGATTTCCGGCTTGCATATCGGTCTGGTGGCGGGCTGGCTGTTTGCGCTGGCGCGCTGGCTGGCATTGCGGTTCGCGCCGCGATCGCCCGTGCCATGGCTGGCGGGCGGCGTAGGCCTGGCGGGCGCGCTGTTCTATGCCCTGTTGGCCGGCTTCGCCTTGCCCACCCAGCGTGCGCTGGTGATGGTGGCCGCGGGGCTGTTCGCGCTGGTGGCCATGCGCCATATCGCGGTGTCACGAATACTCGCACTGGCGGCGATCGTGGTCGTGCTCTGGGCGCCGGTGTCGGTGATCAGCCCCGGTTTCTGGCTGTCGTTCGGCGCGGTGGCATGGTTGATCTATCTTGGTCGCGTGGTCACGCGACGGCGCGTGCTCGGGTTCATCATGCTTCAACTCGGTCTAGTGGCGGGGCTGGGGCCGTTGAGTGCATGGTTCTTTGGCCAGGCCTCGCTCGTCGCCCCTCTGGTCAATGCCCTGCTCATCCCGGCAGCGGTGGTGCTCGTGCCGGTGCTGCTGCTTGCCACCGTCGTCGCGCTGCTGGTGCCGGGCGTCGGTGGCCCCGCGCTGGCTGCCATCGCAACAGCGCTGGAGTGGGCCTGGCCGGGCCTGGCTGCACTTGCGAGCTGGCCGTGGGCGAGTATCCACCCCGGCGTACACGGCGCGATGGCGCTGGTGCTGGCGCTCGTGGGGGTGGCGCTGCTGGCCATGCCACGGGGTCTGCCGGGGCGCTGGCTTGCTCCGGTATTTCTGTTGCCGGCGGTCATCGGCATGCGCCCGGCAGCACATGAAATCGCGCCGGGCGGGCTGCGGCTGGCGGTGCTGGACGTGGGCCAGGGCCTCGCGGTGGTAGTTCGGACCCGTCGTCATACGCTGGTCTACGATGCCGGACCGGCCTATCGCACGGGGTTCAACGCCGGCGACGCATTCGTGGTGCCCTATCTGCGCCATGTAGGGCGAACCACGGTCGACGAATTGCTGATTAGCCACAGCGACAACGACCATATGGGCGGCGCACAGGCGATATCCGAACAGATCGAGGTGCGCCGGCGCAGCGGGGCCGACAGCGGTCATCCCTGTCGTGCCGGCCAGCACTGGCAGTGGGATGGCGTGGACTTCACGGTGCTCTATCCGAGCGATGACGACATCGAGCCGGGCATGAGCAACAACGCCCGTTCCTGCGTGCTGCGTATCGATGCGCCCGGTGGCCGAGTGCTGTTGCCCGGCGATATCGAACAGGCCGGCGAGCAGGTGCTGGTCGAGCGCGATGCAGCGGTGCTCGCAGCAAACGTGCTGGTCGTGGCCCATCATGGCAGCGCAAGCTCCAGCTCGCAGCCGTTCGTGACGGCGGTGGCGCCGGACATCGCGCTCGTTTCTGCCGGCTGGCACAACCGCTGGGGTTTCCCCGACGAGCATGTGGTCGCACGGCTGCGCGCTGCCGGTGCGGGCGTGGTCAATACCGCTGACTCGGGCGCAATCGAACTCGCAATCCGGCCGACGCCGGGTCCGCCCGAAGTCAGCCGCTGGCGGCAAGCGGCGCCGCGGGTATGGCATACGCCCTAGGGAAGCTCTGCATAACCTGTCGCGGTCGCGCCGGCGTGCTTTGCGCGTGGCTGGCGAGGAAAGGTGCGCGTAGCGTGGTTGTTGCACGCCAGCGCGCCTTGACGAAGACCAGGCGCGCACAAAGCCGGCGGCCCCGAAGGGAGTCGGCCTCACAGAGGCCGCGGCTGCGTT
>NZ_CAXGSH010000137.1:0-6384 GCF_964012375.1 uncultured Salinisphaera sp. | reverse complement strand
TTGCTGATATAACCCACACAGGGCGCGGTACAGCGCTTGATCTGATATTGCAGACAGGGCCGCGAGCGGTTTTCGAAGAAGCTGTCGCGGCAGTTGCGCAGCTTGAACAGCCGGGTCAGCGTGTCCTGGGTCTGTTTGACCGCGCCGGAGCTTGGGAACGGGCCGAAATAATGCCCCTTTCGTTTCTGTGCGCCGCGGTGATAGACCACCCGTGGATAGTCGTTGTCCCCGGTGATCATGAGGTAGGGGTAGCTCTTGTCGTCGCGCAGATAGACGTTGTATCGCGGCCGATGCTTTTTGATCAGCGTGGACTCGAGCAGCAGCGCTTCGTCTTCGGTATGCGTGATCGTGACCTGGATATCGGCCACCTGATCGAGCATCGCCTCGGTCTTGGCGTTGCCCGATGCGCGCAGGAAATAGCTGGACACGCGTTTTTTCAGGTTCTTGGCCTTGCCCACATACAGCACGTCGCCCTGGGCGTTGTACATGCGGTACACGCCCGGCGCCTGGGTGAGCTGGCGCAGGTAGCTGCGCGGGTCGAAACCGGTCGCGTCGGTCTGCGGGGTCGTCTCGTCGGTCATCGCATCATCATGGCGGCGCGTCGTTCACAGGCAAGCCCCCGGCATCGACGAGTTGCCGTACGCGTACGAACACCCGGGCGAACATGGCCTCGGTCAGGCGACGGGTATTCAGGTTATAGCGGCTGCAGTGGTAGGAATCGACCAGCACCCGCCCGCCGGGCAGCGCATGCTCGGCGCCATGGGCAAACACGCGATCGCGTTGGCGCATTCCCAGCGCGCGTACCACTGCCTTGTGTGCCACCCCACCGAGCACCAGCAGTATCCGCGCCGGCGCAAGCTCGCTGGCCAGAAACGGATTGCAGGCATTGATCTCCTGGGCTACCGGCTTGTTCTGCGGCGGCAGGCATTTGACCACGTTGGTGATGCGACAGTCCCGCAGTTCGGGCCCGGCATCGGGTCCCTGGGCGCGCGAGGCAAAGCCGTAGTCGTAAAGCATGCGATAGATCAGCGCCCCCGACTGTTCATCGCTGAACGGCCGGCCGCTCGCGTTGGCACCGTGCAGCGCCGGCGCCAGCCCCACCACGAGCAGACGCGCGGTGGCTGGCCCGAAGGAGCGCACCGGGGCCGCATGGTAGCGCGGATACGCGGCACGAACGTCGTGGCGCAGCGCAACCAGACGCGGGCAGCGCCTGCACTCGGTCGGTGGATCGATCAAGTTCTAATGCTATTTCTAGGCTTAAACAATACAGGCAGGCTATTGCTTTACGATAACTTTACGCCCCAGCGCAGCGCGCCGGGGCGTTGTTGCAAGCGCCGTCGATCAGGATAGCGACAGTTCGGAAGCACTCACGACCACGCCGTCGAGGTCGGCATAGATCCAGTCGCCGGGCATGAAGGACACGCCCGCGAAACGTACCGGTACGTCGCGCTCGCCCTGATTCTTCTTGTTCGATTTCTTGGGGTGGGTATTGAGGGCTTTAACGGTCACGCCCATCTGGGAGATTTCGGCCGAATCGCGAATGCAGCCATAGACCAGAATGCCGGCCCATTCGTTGTCGATCGCCAGCTGGGCGAGATTGTCGCCGAGCAACGCGCAGCGATCGGAGGCACCGCCATCAACCACCAGTACGCGCCCCTCACCCGGTTCTTCCAGCGCGGCTCGAACCAGCGAGTTGTCTTCAAAGCATTTCACCGTGCTGATCGGGCCGGCGAAATCGAGGGTACCGCCGAAATCGGTAAACATCGGTTCGGCGATCTGCAGCTTGTCGCTGAATTCATCGCAAAGATCGGTTACAGGAGTCATGCACAGCCCTTCTGGATAGAGTGAATACGTTGAATCGCCCCGAGTATGCGCGAGCCGGCTCGCCGCGGCCAGCGTTCGGGGCGCCGCCAAAACCGGAGCATCGGGCCGCCATTCGGCCCACGCCGGCGACAGGCCCAGCGCAGAAAATCGAGTTTGGGGCCCAGGAACATCCCTCTGCGCCAGCGACGCGGGCTCACGCAATCGCTGCGGCCTATCGGGTTCGACTCAGTCGCGCTGCCGGTCCGCCGCGCCGAAACCGAACATCCCGGCCAGCGCACCGAAGGCGAGCAGCACGAAATACACGCCCGTCCAGGCCGGCAGACTGATGCCTAGAAACGCGCCCTTGACCTCCGCACAGCTGGCATCGCCGCGCAGCACCGTGGCCAACACTTCCGTCAACGGCATGATATCGACCAGATAGCCCAGTCCGGGCCCGCACGCAGGCACCTGATCCGGCGGCAGATGCATCAGCCATACGTGGCGTGCCGCGATGGCAGCACCGACAACGGCCGACAGGCAGGCCAGGCCCGCGTAGATCCTGTGGGCGACGCCCTGCGCGCCGTGCAGCCAGCCAATCAGGCAGAAAACGCCAACACCCGCCATCGCCACGCGCTGGAAAATACACAGCGGGCACGGCTCCAACCCGTGGACGTACTGAAGATAATAGGCGAACCCCAGTGCGCCCCCCGCGGCCAGAAAGCCGACCAGGAAATAGATGCGTGTGCTCATGGCGCGGATGATTCCACACCGTCTGCCGGGCCGCAATCGAAAGTCGCCCGCTTTTGTTCAAGCGCGCATACGCAGCGCCGATAGTGCTTCGAATCGTTCATTCCGGACGATCGGGCCGTGCCCATGGGGCATCTAAGGGGATCAACATGCTCAAGCGCCTAAATCAGATCAACGTGAAATACGCCATCGCATTCATTACCGTCGCGCTGGCCATGTTCGCGGTGGTCGCAGTCGACCTCATGCTGGTACACACCCTGAAGGAGCGAATGCGCGAATTCGGCGGGCCGTTCATCGATTCCACCGCGGCCGTCCTGAACGCCGATCGCGATCTCTATCAGGCCCATGTGGCCACGCTCGAATACATGCGCATGGACCCGGGCAGCGAAACCGCCGCCGGCTGGCTCGCAGAGTTCGACGAGAACGCAGCGCAGGCCAAACAGCGCCTCGCAAAGTTCGAAAACAATCTGGCCGCTTATCCGGAAGTCCTGGCCTCGCTCGTAGGCTTCGATGCCTTGTACGACACCTGGCTGAACGCCTCCCGACGCGTGCTCCAACTGCGCCGCGATGGCGACTACGAAGGTGCACGGGAGGTACTGGACAACGAAGTCGAGCACGCCTTCGTGGAGCTGCGCGAGGTCTACGACCGGGCCAGCATGGCCGCCGAAGAAAAGATCCACGCGCTGGAGTCGGCCGCGCTGGCACGGGCCAACACCCAGGAATACGCGGTCATCGGCTTTTCGATTCTGATCGGCCTGATCACTGTCATCGTGGCCCTGGTGGGCCCGCTGATGATGTCGCGAGCGATTCGTACGGTGACCCACCGCATCAAGGAAATCACCGAAGGCGACGGCGACCTCACCGCGCGTATCGACACGCGGCGTACCGACGAGCTCGGCGATCTCGCGATCAACTTCAACGCCTTCGTCGGCCGCATGGACACAACGCTCCAGACGGTGCGCACGTCGGTATTCGGCGTCCACGGCGCGGCCAACGAAATCGCCCAGGGCAGCCAGGCGCTGGCCAGCCGAACCGAGCAATCTGCGGCGAGCCTGGAACAGACGTCGGCATCCATGGAAGAAATCACCGCCACGGTCGCGAACACGGCAGAAGCCGCTGATCAAGCCAACGAGCTCACCCGCTCGACCGTGGACGCCGCGCATCAGGGCCAACAGGCAATGCGCGACATGGCCACCACGATGAGCGATATCGCGACCTCGGCCAGCGAAATCAATACGATCACCACGTTGATGGACGGCATCGCCTTTCAGACCAACCTGCTCGCGCTGAATGCCTCGGTCGAGGCCGCACGAGCCGGCGAACACGGGCGCGGGTTCTCGGTCGTAGCCCAGGAAGTACGCAACCTGGCCAGTCGCGCCGCCGATGCCTCCCGCCAGATTCGCGCACTCAGCGATTCGTCGGTTACCCATACCGAATCCGGCACGCGCCTGGTGCGCGAAACCGGCGTCACCATGGAAGATATCGTCTCGCGTATCGAACGGGTCACCGAAGTGGTCGCCCAGATCCGTAACGGTGCTCGTGAACAAAGCGAAGGCGTCAGCCAGATCAATACGGCGGTCACGGAGCTCGACGGCGCCACCCAGCACAACGCGGCAATGGTGGAACAGACCAGCGCCGCTGCCGTGCAGATGCGCGAACAGGCCGACCAGCTCCAGGCGCTGCTCGCTTCATTCCGGCTAAGTTCCGATGTTGGCTCGTCATCCGGCGCCGCCGCTGCAGTCGCTCGGCCAGACGCTTCGGGCCGCTCCGGCAACACCGCCTACCACGGCTATGGCCACGAGGCCGGCGGCGCGGCGGCATAAGCCACACCGCGGCGGGCATGACGCCGCCCCGGCGCGCTGCTTGCGCGCGCCGGGGCGCGCCGGGGCGCAATTCTCGGCGCCAGCAATGCCAGGCGATTCCGACAACCCCGCGCCTGGCTACTGCTCGCGCCTGACCCGGCTCTCCAGCATTTTCATCACCGCCCGCTCTTCCGGGCCGGTCAGATCGCCGGCCTCGAGCTCTGCTTCGATCAGGGCCTGGAAATGGCTGAGGGTGCGACCGTCGAGATAGGTTTCGATCACCCGCGGGTCAATATAGCTTGAGCGCGCGATCGCCGGCGTGTTGCCCAGGCGTTTGGCGACTCGGTCCACGGCTTCGCGAATGTTCTTCTGGCTGATCTTGTCGTCGTCGCCCGGGCCGATCTCATCCAGGGCGAGCGCGGCGAGCGACGTACCGGCCCAGGTCCGGAAATCCTTGGCGCTGTAGTCGTCGCCCATGATCTCGTGGATGTATTCGTTGAGGTCAGCGCTGTCGACGTACACCTTGGCGCCGTCGTCGTCGTAATACTTGAAGATTTCGTAGCCGGGCTGGTCATCGAGTTCGGCCACTACCTGCGCCAGCCGTTCGTCCTCGACCACGCGGTGCTGATGCTGGCCGCTCTTGCCGGCATAGTCGAAGATCAGTTCGTCGCCCTCGATGGTCAGATGCTTGGAGCGCATCGTGGTCAAGCCATAGGACTCGTTCTCGCGCGAATAGCTTTCGCTGCCGGGTCGAAAATAGGCGCTGTCGATCAGGCGCACCATGCAGGCGAGCACCTTCTCCCGCGTCATCTGCTCATGGGTAAGATGCTGGCCCGTGGCACGACGCATGGTCGACAGCTGCCCCGCGAAGGCGAGAATACGATCGTATTTGGCCTGCTCGCGGCGCTCGCGCCAGCGCGGGTTGTAGATGTATTGCTTGCGTCCCGCGGCATCGCGCCCGGTTGCGTGGACATGGGCATCGTCGTCCAGCGAAATCTCCACCTGCTGCCACGCGGGCGGGATAGCCAGCGAAGCAATCCAACGCCGGCGGCGCTTGTCGCGCAGCGTCCGGCCATTACGGTAGCGGTAGGTAAAACCCTTGCCGCAGCGATGCCGGGTTACAACAGCAGAATGGGACGTATCTTCGCTCATCGACGTCAGCGTGGAGTGGCGTCTGCCAGGAATGGGATGCTGCGCTTACGCGGGGTGCTTGCCCGGCGATGCATCGCTCGATTCGCCAGCGTCGCCCAATGGTTTCGCGGGCGCTATCCGGTTTTGTTCGGAAGTGGGCAGGCCTGCGGGCGCGATCGTCTCGTCTGCTAGTGTGAACGCGGGGCGCACCGTTGGGGGATGCATGAGCCGAACAATCGTATGGATGGTTGTCGCGATCGGCACGGCCGTATTGGCCGGCTGCACTGGCAATACGCCGGATAACGCAGACGCCGGCCGGCTCGAACAGATCCGTGAACAGGGCGTATTGCGCGTGGTCACACGCAATGCGCCGACCACCTATTATCTGAATCGCCACAAGCAGCCAACCGGCCCGGAATGGGCGTTGACCCAGGCCTTTGCCCAACACCTTGGCGTAGAGGTGGAGTATCGGGTCGAAAGCTCTATCCACGGCGTATTAGACGCGCTTGATAACGGCAAGGCGGACATGGCGGCGGCCGGCCTGAGCGTTACCCCGGCACGGCAAGAGCGCTTTCGCTTTGCCGCGCCGTATCAGACCGTGCAACAACAAGTGGTATGCAATCCGCAACGCGCTCGGCCGCAAAACGTGCAGGAGCTAAGCGACGTGTCGCTGCGGGTGATCGCGGACAGCAGCTACGTGGAACGCCTGCAAACCCTGCAGGCGGAGTATCCGGCGTTGCGCTGGCGACAGGACAAGCGCCGCGGCACCGAGCAGCTGCTGCGACGCGTTTGGGAGAGTCGGCTCGACTGTACCGTGGCCGACTCCAATATCGTCGACATCAACCGCCGCTACTATCCGCAGCTGAAGGTGATGTTCGATCTACACGATGGCGAATCCCTC
>NZ_CAXGSH010000136.1:0-6402 GCF_964012375.1 uncultured Salinisphaera sp. | reverse complement strand
TCCCGCCCCAGCCGATAGCCCCGTCCGCGCAGCGTTTCAATGGGTTTGCGCACGCCCTCGGGGTCGAGTTTGGCGCGCAGGCGGCGTACGAAAACCTCGATTACGTTGGAGTCGCGCTCGGCGTTTTCCTCGTAGATATGTTCGGTGAGCGCGGTCTTGGATACCACCTCGCCGGCGTGCAGCATCAAATGTTCGAGCACCCGGTATTCGTAGGCGGTCAGCTCCACCGATTCGCCGGCCACGAAGACCTCCTGGCGCGCGGTATCCAGCACGATATCGCCGGATTCCAGCTTCGGCTGGGCCCAGCCGCGCGAACGCCGCACCAGCGCCTGGATACGCGCGGTAAGCTCTTCCGGCTGGAACGGTTTCACCACATAGTCGTCGGCGCCGGTTTCCAGGCCTTCGACCTTGTCCTGCCAGCGGCTGCGGGCGGTGAGGATCAGTACCGGATAATCGAGCCCGGCCTCGCGTACCTCGCGGATGATATCCAGGCCGGTAGGGCCGGGCAGGCCCAGATCGACAATGGCGATATCGATCGGGTATTCCAGCGCAAAGAACAGACCTTCTTCGCCTTCACCGGTGGCATCGACCGCGAAACCGTCACTGCGCAACTGCGCACAGATCTGTTCACGCAGATCCACATCGTCTTCGATAACCAGTGCTCGCATAGCGTCCGTGTGTTTCGGATGAGTCTAGTGACGTGCCTCGACATGCACGATGTGCACGCGACCGCCGTCCAGCAGTTTCACACGATAGTAGGGGCCGCCGGGGCCGTCTTCCAGTACCACGTTCAGCACACGACCGCCGTATTCCCGCGAAGCACGGCGTGCCGCTTCGGCCGGCGCGACATTGGGCTCGGGTCGTGCTTCTCGCTTGGCGACCTCGGCCGCCGGCTCGTGGGCCGGCCCGGCCTGCTCGGCCAGCGGCGCGCGCAGCGTACCGCCATCGAACTGGGCCTGCGCGATCGGGCAGGCAAGCAACACCAGCAATGCCAGTGCGATCAGTCGCAGGCTCGCGAGTGCAATGTCGGGGGCGATCGCGTGGCGGGTCATGGCGATAAGGGCAGGCTTGAACCCGCGCTAGAAGCTGCTGCGAAAACCGGACGGGGACATATTCCCGTTCCCGGCAGGCGCCGTGTTCTGATAGCCGTTGCTGCGCTGCAGGCAGTCGTTGAGCCGGTTGTTTTCCATGCGCCGGGCATTCCAGGCGCCCGCGCCCGCACCGGCCAGCGCGCCCAGACCGGTGGCAATATCGCGCCCGGAGCCACTGCCGAACTGATTGCCCACGACGCCGCCGGCAGCCGCGCCCAGCACAGCCTGGCCGGCCTTGCTGGTGGCGCCCTTGACCGCGACGTTGCGATCGTCGTTCTGGTAGTAGCATTCGTACTGGCCGCCCGGGACCGCCTGGAAAATCGGGTCGACCTGGGGGCGGGGGTTGCTGGCACATCCGGCCACGAGCAGGGACGCCGCTGCCATGCTGGCGGCAAACAGGTAACGAAACGGCAGAATGTCTGATTTCATGATGTGTCCCCTAGCGTCGCGATCAAACTAGGCGTAGTGCGCTGAACGCATCCTTAATTCTGCCGGGCGCGGCTATTCATGGCGGATTCACGCGCTGGCGCGCATGCTGAATCTATCCACAGGCAGCAGTCGCTGCAGGAGGTATCTGACCATGCAGCGGAAAATCTTCATCGCCGCCATGGCGCTGGGCGGTGCGCTGATTACAGCGACCGGCGCGATGGCAGCGGACAACTCGGGCATCGTGATCATCGATCAACAGCATCGATCGACACCGTTTGGCAGCTACAACAGCCAGCGGCGCACCGAGGTGTATGGCCCCTCGAGCGGTTTTCGCTACGAGGAGTACCAGACCCCGGTCTACCCTCAGTATCGTCATTATCGGCGCGGCGGCTATGCCTACGGCCCCAGCTATGGCGGTCAGGGGCGGGTGTTCGAGCATCACGGCGCGGGCGGTCGCTACGGCGCGCCGGCAGCGCCAGGCGTTTACGGCTGGGGACAGCAGGCCGGCGGCCACGATCGAGGCGATGGCAGGCGCCTCGACGGCGCACAGCAAGGCGGTAATCGACTGGATACCGGTCGCAAGGTGCCCCCGGCCCAGCGCTCCATCCGCCCGGCGCAGCGCCAGATCGACGACTAGTCCACGCTGCTGCCCGGCATGAGATCGCACTGACGCATGGCGTGCTGCCAATCCTGCGTGTGTTGCTCGATCGCGGCGTCCAGATCGGCCCATACGCCGCCATTGGCGCGAAGCGTGTGATCCCGATACCGCATGAACGCGCTATCGGGCGTCACGCCCTGAACAGCGATCAACTCGTCCACCGCCGCGCGCCACAGGCGCCCGGCCCGTACCAGGTCCGCGAGATAGGACTGGACGCCTGTGCCGTAGATTTCGAGCAGGATCGTGCGCAGTACCCGAGCGCGCCGGTTGGGTTTGTTGTTGAAACAAAGCGGCCGTGCGGCCAGCCGTGTACGAATGAGCTGACTCGCACGCTCGAGCGCGGCAGTGGCCTCGATGGCGGAGATCTGCAGACCGCCGCCGTATTCGCTGGCGTCCAGCGTTTCGTAGGCCTCGGCGAGGGCAGTCTCGTTGACCGGCTTGTCTGCGCGCAGCCGGCGGGCAGCGCTAGTCAACTGGGCCAGCGCCGCGCGCGGTGCGCGCCCGGCAAGGCTGGGCGCAAGCCCGGCATCGCCGCCGGCCACGCTGAACAGATGCGCCATCGGCGCGCTGGCAAAGGTCTGATTCCAGAGCATCGCGCCGCGCGCCTGGTGTTTGAGCGCGATCAGTTCATCCAGATGGGAGACAAAGTCCCGATCGTCGTCATCGGCCGTGGCGAGCGCATCGCGATCGAAGCCGTCTCGACAGCGTGTCAGGCCCGCCAGCAGCCGGGCCTCGTAGGCCAGGCGGGCCTGGGGCGGCGCCACCCGGCCGAGAATGCTGTTGCGCTCGGAGACGAGATTGACCAGCCCGCAGCGATGCAGTTTGAAGAAACCGATCCAGCCGGTGCGCGGGGTTTCCACGGTCCGTAGCAGCAGGCGTCGTGCCGGATAGTGACGGCGCGGTTCGGGTGCGGGCGGCGTGAGGTCTTGGCCCAGCGTACGGGCCAGGCGGGTGAGATAGTCGTCGAAGCGGGCCGTCGGGCCATCCGTTGCGCTACAGCCGGCGATCAGTACCGTCATGCAGGCGGCCATCGCTATCGCTGCGATGCGCGTTGCGTGCCGGGGACGGTATTGCCGAACGGATGGGTTTGCCGCCATGGGTTGGAATACGCGCATGCGTGCTGCGCAGTTGCCGAAACCCCGCATGATCGCGATCGCGGCGCGCGCAGGGCAAGCAAGACGCCACAGGGCGCCAGCCCGGTTGCCTGTCGCCTGGCCTTGCCCGCCTGTGCGCCCACGCTTGCGACCGGCTATGCTCGATGAGTCAACCATCCGACCGCAGCGGATGCAGCGTCGGCCCATGTGCGATCGCCCGCTTGTCGGGGCGCGTCAGGCCCGCCGCCATTCGAAACCACGGTCCAGGAAAGCGAACACTGCCATGCCGAACCACGCAACCGATGCCGTCGCCCGGCTGCGCGAACCCCTCGCGCTGCCCTGTGGCCAGACCCTGCCCAACCGTATCGCCAAGGCGGCGATGACAGAAGGCCTGGCCGATGCCCGCATGAATGCCACGCCCGCGCTGGAAACGCTCTATCGGCGCTGGTCGCAGGGCGGCGCTGGCCTGTTGATTACCGGCAACGTGCAGATCGACCGCTGGGATCTCGAGCGGCCGGGCAATGTCGTCATCGATGGCGATGCCGATCGCGAGGCGCTCGCGCGCTGGGCGGCGGCCGCCAAGGCGGGCGGCAGTCGGGTGTGGATGCAGCTGTCCCATGCCGGGCGCCAGGCACCGTTGTACTGCACGCCGCGCCCGGTCGCCCCGTCGCCGGTCGGCCTCAAGCTGCTCGGCGCCTATCGCAGGCCGCGCGCGCTCACCGAACAGGGCATCGCCAGCGTGATCGAGCGGTTCGTACACGCGGCCACCGTGGCCCGCGACGCCGGCTTCGACGGCGTGCAGATTCATGGCGCCCACGGCTATCTGCTCAGCGAATTCCTGTCGCCGATAACCAACCGGCGCCAGGACGCCTATGGCGGCAGCCTGGAAAACCGGGCCCGTCTTCTGCTCGCGGTCGTACGTGCCGTACGTGCGGCGGTGGGCGATGACTTCGCGATTGGCGTCAAACTCAATTCGGCCGATTTCCAGAAGGGCGGCTTCAGCAACGACGAATGCATTCAGGTGGTGCGCTGGCTGAGTGATTGCCATATCGATTTGCTGGAAATTTCGGGCGGCAGCTATGAACAGCCGCGCCTGCTCGGCCACAGCGGCGACGAAAGCCAGGCGGAAGCGCCGCGTGCGAGCACCCGGCGACGCGAAGCCTACTTCCTGGAATATGCCGCGCTCATGCGAGAAGCGGCCACCATGCCCCTGATGGTGACCGGCGGCTTTCGCTCGCGCGATGCCATGGTCGCGGCCCTCGACAGCGGCGATACCGACATCATCGGCCTGGGCCGGCCGCTGTGCGTGGACCCCAACTTCGTGGCGCGCCTGTTCGATGGCACCACCGCCGAGGCGAGCGACCCCGGCGCCGACCTGGCCTACGGTCGGGGAACGTTCGGGCCGCGTTCGTCGGTGTCGGCGTTACGCTTTCTGAATATCTTTTCGCAAATGGGCTGGTACTACATGCAGCTCATGCGCATCGGGCGGGGGCTGGAGCCGGACTGGCAGATGCCGCTGTCCCGGGGCCTGTTCGGCCATGTTCGTGCGGAGCTCGGCGCGGCCCGGCGGATTCGTGCGTTCCAGAAACAGGCGGATACGCTCGACGCCGAATGAGCGCCTAGCCGAATACTAGCCGAATACCTGTACGCCGAGCAGCAGTACGCCAAGCGCGTTGAGCGCGCCGTGGCCGATGACCAGAATCCGAGGCGGCGCGCGGTGCTTGAAGATCACCCCGAAGAATACCGCCCCCGCGCCGAAGCCGATCGCGGTCAGCGCAAAGGCGCTCCAGACCAGCGTGCCCGGATGCATGAAAGCGCCTACGAGCAGGCACAGCAGCCCTGCGCCCGCGATCGCACCGTGGCCGATGCGAAGCGGACGCAGGGCGGCGTCTAGGGCCGCCATGGCCAGGCCGCCGATTGAGGCGACAAGCAGCAGCCAGAAGGCGGCGCTCAACATCGCTTATGCCGTCGCGCCGTAGGCGCCGGCTTGCGTCGCCGAAGCCGAACCGCCGCCGTCATTGGGCGCCATCGGCGGCTTGGGCGTGTCGCCCTGGGTGTTGCCCTGCGTATCGCCCTGAGCATCTGCTTCCGGCTGCTGGGGTTCCGGCTTTGCCTGCGGCTGGTCTTTGGGCTGCTGGGGCTGGTTGCCCTGCGGCTGTGCCGGCTTGTCCTGCTGTGCCGGCGCGTTCTGGTTCGGCTTGGCGACGCTGCCGGCCGACGGCGCACGGGGCTCGCCCTGTTCGTCTTCGAGCTGCAGCTCGTCGATCACGTCTTCCACCCCGGCCTGCGAGCGCGCTTTTTCGAGCGCGAGTTCACGGGTTTCTTCGTCCGGCACCACGCCGGTGAGCGTGACCACGCGATCCTTTACGCCCACCGAGATTGCGGACTTGTCGAACGATTTTTCCTTGAGCACGTCACGCTGAATGGTGCGAAAGAGCACCTGGTCGTTGACCGTCTTGTTCACGGCCTCGGAGGCGGCGGCGACTTTCTGCCGTGCCTGCTGAAGTTCGGTTTCCGACTCGTTGAGGTTGGCCTGAAGCTCCTTGAGCTCCTCTTTCTTGTCGTTCAGCGCTTCCTGTGCCTCGTTGCGCGACTCGCGCGCTTCCGCGAGCTTTTCGACCGCGTTGTCGTATTTTTCCTGCGGCGTTTCGGAGCAGCCTGCAAGCAGGCTCGCGCCCAGCACAAGCGAAGTTAACACGGTGGCGAAACGGGTCTTGGCGTTGTTCATCGAAAACGAATGGGTTGAGCCGATAACCGAAAATAACACGTTTATAACCGCGTGCCGGACCGCTCGGGCCAGTTGGCGCTCATACGAGTCCGCGCCAAGCGCTGTTTGACGGCACGACGAGGCGTCGCAGGCGCCGCGCAGTCATTCTGCGCAAGCGTGCTGGAACCCTGTATTGCCGCCTAATCAATTTTTTAGGCAGCGCTTGTCCCGAAGGGTTGGGCCGCAAATCGCGCTCTGCGACGTTGCCAGTCTTGATCGTGGCTAGCCACGACGTCGCGCCCCGCGCCTTGCAGAGCACGATTTGCGGTCTGCAACACGGTGCTCGTATGAAACGGCAACGGGCCCTCGGGAAGCTCTGCATAACCTCTCGCGGATCGCGTTCGAGTCCTCACAGACGGTGCG
>NZ_CAXGSH010000135.1:0-6443 GCF_964012375.1 uncultured Salinisphaera sp. | reverse complement strand
GAAGAAGATCAGCAGGCCACCAGCATCGGCGTGTTTGCCCAGAACGTGTTCTCGCTGACCCGGGATCTGGAGCTGACCACCGGCCTGCGCTACGACTATCTCGATTTCGATATCGACGACGCCTTCATCACCGCAACCGACCCCGACGACTCCGGCTCGCGCACCTATCACGAAGTCTCCGCCAACGCCGGCCTGAGCTATGCCTGGGCCGAGCGCCAGCGGGTATACGCCAACGTGGCCAATGCCTTCGAATCCCCCACCTTTACCGAATTCGCCGATCCGGCCGGCAACGGCGGCTTCAACAGCGACCTGGATCCGCAGAAAGCCACCCAGTACGAAATCGGCGCCAAGGGCGAGTTCGGCAGCCGCGCCCGTTATCAGATCAGCGCCTTCTGGATCGACGTACGCGACGAGCTGGTGGTGTTCAACGACGACGGCCGGCGCGATTTCTACGAAAACTCCGGCAAGTCGCGCCGCAAGGGACTGGAAGCCAAGCTCGAGTACGCCTTCAACGACGAACTATCGGCGATGGCGGCCTACACCCTCGCCGACTACGAATATCGCGAATTCGTCGATGACAGCGGCAACGACTATGCAGGCAATGCCATTCCCGGCCTGCCCGAGGAACGCCTGTTCGCGGAGCTGGCCTGGCGCGACGCGGATGTGGGCTATGCCACGCTGGACATGCGCTATGCCGGCTCGTTCTATGCCGACAACGCCAATACCGCCAAGATCGACCACGCATGGATCTTCAACGGCCGCGTCGGCAAGACCATCGAGGCCGGCGAAGACACGCTCACCGTCTATTTCGGCATCGACAACCTGTTCGACGAAGTCTATTTCGACAACATTCGTATCAATGCCTTCGGCGGGCGTTACTACGAGCCCGCGCCGGACCGCACCTTCTATACCGGGCTGGCCTACGAGCTATAGCGAGATGCGGGCCGCCGATGTGCGGCCCGCGCGCAGATCAGCTGTCGGCAAGAAAGCGCTGCAGCGTCTCGGCGTCGAGCTTGTCGAGTTTGACGATTTCGGAGCTGGCCTGGGCAGCCGCGCCTTCGGGCTTGCGGCGCAGAATCACCAGCGGCTGATAGGCATCGAACTCGGCGATACGAAACGCCACCGTCGGGTCGCGCTCGACATCGCCGGGGCCATGAATACCGCAACGCACGACCGACCATTCGGTATGCGCCTGTTCGAAGTATTCCCAGCCGTCGGCCTCGGCGGCCTTTCGAAACGCGGGCGCGACCAGCGACTCGAGCGTCTCGCGCACCTGCTTTTCGATCGTGGCCCGACGTTCGGCCAGACGCTCGTTCGCGCCGAGTTTGGACTGTACTTCATCGGTGGTGACTTCAAGCCAGCTAAGCGCCACGAGACTCTACCTGTATGAACAAATAAACGGCGGCCAAGCGTAAGCGCTGGCGTGTTCGTGTACAAGCGTTTACAGATGACAGCGAGGGCAACCTCTGTACAAGACGCCGTGGTCGTTCCGACGTGCGTCACGCATGGCGGGCCCGAAAAGACAGGCGTGGCGTGCCCGTTGCACGCAAGCGAGGCCTCGGCGCCGGCCAGGCGCGCAATGAGCGGCTCGTCAAGCCGCGATTCGTCACAGCCTCGGCCTCGAATACAGCACAAGCGAGTCGCCTTGCCGACCCTGACCTGTCAAACCGGCAGGCGCTGCGCTCTCGCGCGCCTTGTCACAACGAATTCGAGCACTCGAACGCGCACCGCGCCCGGTTAGATAGACCGGCCCTAGCCGGCCTTCGGCTGGCGCGCCCGACTTGAGGACGGCGTGTCCGGCTTTTCGTAGCCGCAGCTTGCGCGGGCCTGGTCGGCAGCATCCACCAATAGATCGAGCATGGGCTGGCGTTGTTCGGCATTCACGCCTTGGGCCAGTGCCTTACGCGCGGCCGCCGCAGCGCGCTCGACTTCGGCCAGATCGCTTGCGCACTGGCTGTCGCTCGGGGTTACAAACAACGTCGTGCAGCCGGACAACGCGACCATCATGGCCATGGGGCCAGCAGCTTTCAGAACTGACTTCGCCATCGGGATATTCCTTTTGCGCACGGTGTGAAAATCGCCCGGACGCGGGTTGTTACGAGCCGGCCTCGTCGATCAGCGCCAGAAACCCGGCTTCGTCGAGCAGGGTGACGCCGAGTTTCTCGGCCTTGTCGCGCTTGCTACCAGGGCTGTCGCCGGCCACCACGTAATCCGTTTTCTTGGATACGCTGGAGGTGACCCGCCCGCCGCGGGCTTCGATACGCGCCTTGGCCTCGTCGCGGGTCAGGCTGTCCATGCTGCCGGTGAGCACGAAGGTCTGGCCGGCCAGCGGCTGCGGGGTGTCGTCGGTATCGACCGTTTCCCAGGCAACGCCGGCGGCAATAAGCGCATCGATGACGTCGAGATTACGCTGTTCGCTGAAAAAATCCGCAATACAGTGTGCGACCCGCGCGCCCACGCCGGGCACCGCCTGCAGGCCTTCGGCGCTGAGCATGCGATCGCGCGCGGCACGATTGTCCGGATGCGTCTGCTCGGCGTGCGCGACCCGTTCGAGATAGGCCTTGGCCTCGCCGCGCAGGGCATCCAGCGTGCCGAAATGCCGGGCCAGATCGCGGGCCATCGTTTCGCCCACTTCGCGAATGCCCAGCGCGAAGACGAAGCGCTCCAGCGTGGTCTGTTTGCTGGCCTCGATCGAGGCCAGAAGATTGGCGACCGACTTCTCGCCGTAGCCTTCGCGTTCGACCAGCGCATCGCGATGGCTGTGCAGGGCAAAGATATCGGCCGGCGATTCGAGCAGGCCTTCGTCCACGAAGGCTTCGATCTGGCGATCGCCCAGGCCTTCGATATCCAGCGCCCGGCGCGAGGCAAAGTGCTTGAGCGCTTCGCGACGCTGTGCGGCACAGACCAGCCCGCCGGTACAGCGGGCCACTGCCTCGCCTTCGACACGCTCGACCGCCGAGCCGCATACCGGGCATTCAGCCGGCAATTCGATCGGCGTTGAATTTTCGCCCCGGCGCGCGACTTCCTTGACCTCGGGTATGACGTCCCCGGCCCGGCGTACGACCACGGTATCGCCCACGCGCACGTCCTTGCGGGCGATTTCGTCCATGTTGTGCAGGGTGGCGTTGGAAACCGTCACCCCGCCCACGAAGACCGGCGCGAGCTTGGCAACCGGCGTGAGCGCGCCGGTGCGCCCCACCTGAAATTCCACCGCGTTCAAAAGCGTGGTGGTTTCTTCGGCCGGGAACTTGCGCGCAATCGCCCAACGCGGCGCGCGTGCCACGAAACCGAGTTCATCGCGCACGGCGGCATCATCGACCTTGAATACGCAGCCGTCGATTTCGATATCCAGATTCGCACGCCGCTCGGCCATCGCCTCGTAGTAAGCCTTGCAGCCGTCCAGCCCCTGTACGCGGTCGACGTGCTCGCTGATCTGAAAGCCCCAGGCCTGGAGCTGCTGCAACTGCGCGTACAGACTCGACGGCAGCGTCATGCCATCGACACGGCCGATGCCATAGCCCATGAAGGCCAGCGGCCGGCGCGCCGTAATCGTCGAATCCAGCTGGCGCAGGCTGCCGGAGGCGGCATTACGCGGGTTGACGAACGCTTTCTGGCCTTCGCTTTCCAGCCGCTCGTTGAGCGCGTTAAAGCGCGAGCGCGCCAGCACCACTTCGCCGCGAATTTCGATGAAGTCGGGCACGTGTTCACCGGCAAGACGCAGCGGCAGATTACGAATGGTGCGGGCGTTGGGGGTGATGTCTTCGCCGGTGATGCCGTCACCGCGCGTGGTCGCCCGTACCAGTACGCCGTTTTCGTAGCGCAGGTTGAGCGCGGTGCCGTCGAACTTGGGCTCGGCGCAGTAGGCCAGCGCGCCGCCGTCTACGGCCTCGCGCGCGCGGCGATCGAATTCCGCCAGCTCGTCGTCGTCGAAGCAGTTGCCCAGCGACAGCATGGGCGTGGCGTGATCGACCGACTCGAACTTGTCCGACGGCGGCGCACCCACCCGCTGGGTAGGCGAATCCGACGTGATCAGTTCCGGGTGCTCGGCCTCGAGATCCTGCAGCTCACGAAACAGCCGGTCGTATTCGGCGTCCGAGATCGTTGGATCGTCGTCGACGTAATACGCCCGGCTGTGTTCGCGCAGCTGTTCGGCGAGCTGCGCCGCCCTTTGGCTTGTGGCGCTGCTTGCCGCCACTACCGGCGCTTGGCGATCTTCGCGCGCCGGTCGAGATCGGCGACCTTATCCAGCATGTACTGGGCGGTCTGGGCCTTGAGCAGTGCGCGCTTGTCGTCGAGCACTTCGCCACCCAGGGCCTGGGCCAGTCCGTTGGCGGTTTCCATCATGTCGCGCAGGGCGGCGCCACCTTGAATCGGCCCCGGCACCACCGTGTACAACACCAGACCGGGCGTATGCAGATGATCCTGATCGACCGGATCGAGCGTGCCCGGTTTGACCATGTTGGCCACCGCGAACACCGATTCCGGAATGCCGTGGGTTTCGGTCACGCGGTGGAACTGATCGTTGATGCCGAACTTCAGATCCTGCGACTGCAGGGCCACATGCACGTCCGGACCGTCGAACATGCGCCCTGCGGGCGCGGCCACGTGCAACAGGAACACTTCACGGTCGGCGCCGGGCGGCGCGCTCGGCGCGCGCATGATCTCGACCCGCTCGCTACCGCCGGGCGCGGCCTGGGCTTGCTTGTCTGCCTCGGCTGCGACGGCGTCCTGTTCTTCCGGCAGCGGCTTGGGTTCGGCGCCGCGTTTCTTGTAGGCCGTCCAGGAGGCTTCCACGCCCTGCCCACCGCCGGTTTCGTATTCGTGCTCGTCAAGCGGAGCGTCTACCTTGCCGGCGGCGCGCCGACTGGCCGGGGTGTTTTTCGACAGCGTCCGCACGCCCACCACGTAGGAATCGCCGCCCAAGGATTCGCCATGCTCGCCTGTGTCCGGACTGTCTTCGCCGGCGCCCCGCGGCGTGTCGTCCATACCCCGCCAGGGATCGTCGCCCGCCTGACGGCGCATGTACCAATAGGCACCGCCGACCACGGCGATCAAGAGAATGAGAAGAAGCCATTGCACGATAGACATAGGCGCTTTAGTCGATAAGTTGCGTGGCGCCGGCTCAGCCGGCCATGTCGAGGGCTTGATCGATATCGACGCTGACCAGCCGGGACACCCCGGGCTCGGCCATGGTCACGCCGTGCAGTTGCTCGGCGAGCGACATCGTCAGCTTGTTGTGCGTAATCACGATGAACTGAACCTGGGCCGACATCCGCCGTACGAGTTCGCAAAAACGCGACACGTTGGCGTCGTCGAGCGGTGCATCGATTTCATCCAGCATACAAAACGGTGCCGGGTTGAGTTCGAACAGGGCGAATAATAGCGCAACCGCGGTCAACGCCTTCTCTCCGCCCGACAACATTTGAATCGAGGCGTTGCGTTTGCCCGGCGGGCGCGCCATCACGCGGATGCCGGTGGACAGCCAGTCGTCCTCGGTGAGCTCGAGCGCGGCTTCGCCGCCGCCGAACAATTCCGGGAACATGTCCGCAAACCGCGCGTTGACCTGTTCGTAGGTCGCCTTGAAGCGCGCCCGGGTTTCGCGGTCGATACGGGCGATTGCGCTTTCCAGGGTTTCCAGCGCTTCGGTCAGATCGGCGTGCTGTTCGCCCAGATAGCGCTCGCGCTCGGCCTCGGCGTCGTATTCCTCGATCGCGGCGAGGTTGATCGCGCCCAGGCGCTGAATCTTGCGTTCGAGCGCGTCGATGGCCGACGTGCAGCTTTCGATGGTCGCGCCGTCTTCGAGGCCGGCCACCAGTGCCGTCGGCGTTTCGCCGAGTTCTTCGATCTGTTCGGCGATGCCGGCACGGCGCACGCCGGTGGTTTCGACATCGATCTTGGCCTGTTGCAGGCCTTCGCGGGCCGTATCCACGCCCTGCTCGGCCTGCATGAGCTGTTGCGAAACGTCTTGCAGCGCCTTTTCGCTTGTCTTGAGCGCTTCGCGCGCTGCGCGCAGCTCGCGCTCGGCGCGGTGTTGGGCTTCCAGCGCCTGCTCGTGTTCGCTTTCGTCCGCTGCGGGGGCGGCCTCGTCGACGGCGTCGGCGGCCTGGTCATCGAAACCGGCCAGACGCGCCTCGACGTCGGCATGGGCGGTACGCGTATCGGCCAGCCGCTGGTCGATCGACTGCGCCCGGCTGCGGTTCTGTTCGCTGCGCGTTTCGATTTCGCGCAGCGCCCGTTCGGCCTCGGCATGGGCCTTGCGGGCAGCGTCACGCGCGCTGCGGCTTTCGGCAAGTTGCGCCTGGGCCTGGCGCCGGGCCTCGGTGAAGGCCTCGGCCTTTTCCTCCAGCGCGGCGACCTGGCCGTTCAGCCGCTCGGCCTCGCCGTCGGCCTCGGCGATCTGCTTGTCGAGGTCGGCGAGTTCCGTGTCCAGTTCATTGCGACGG
>NZ_CAXGSH010000134.1:0-6667 GCF_964012375.1 uncultured Salinisphaera sp. | reverse complement strand
ATATCGGACTCAAACAGGGCATGCCACGCGGCGACGACGTAGAGAAGATTCTGGGACCCAAACCCTGATCAGGGCGTTCAGCGCGGCAATCGTGGTCATCGAGGCATCTTCAGCTGACGCGTTGCACCTGCCAACGGCAGTCACGGCGCAGCAAAAAGCCATTCCTGCGTTGGGTGAGCGAATCGATGATCCCACTGCTACCGACGCAAATACGACCACGTCGGCTAAGGCCACCGTCGTTCGAATTCTCGAGCGCCGCCTAACGTTCGAACGAAGACTGGCTGGTTTGGAGTCGCATGGGTGGCCGTATCAACCGATATCCGGCACACCCGGACTGACATTGACCCAGAGCCTTGGGAGGCACTGGATCGAGCGCACCCAGCCCAGTGTTCAACCATTCAGTAACGCATAAAGGAGCTCGTTATGACCCCAATGTTTCGTACAACTCTCATCATCTTGAGTGTCGCATTGGCTAGTGTTTGCCCCGCCTTGGCCGCAGGGGGCGACTGGCGCTACCCGGCCATCGAAGGCTATGGCGGCATCAAACCACTCCCCGAAGCAGCCAATCAGCCCTCAGTCAAGGCCGAGCACAAAGCCGTGTTCGATGTAACCAGAGCAGCGAAGAGCCCCGACCAGCTGAACCCGGGCTTGGAACGCGTCGCACGGGCCGTGAACGTGTTCGCATCGGCCGGCGTGCCCGCTGAAAAGCTCGACTTCGTGGTTGTGGTTCACGGGCCAGCGACACCCGGTATTCTGAATGACGCCCAATACGAGAAGCAGTTCGGACAGGCCAACCCCAACACCGCGCTGATCGCCGCCCTACGCAAGGCGGGCGTTACCCTGCACGTCTGCGGCCAGGCGCTCGCCAAGCATGCGTTCGATCAGTCATGGGTCAACAATGAGGTCGATGTTGCATTGTCGGCGCTCAGCGATCTGGTGATCTTTCAAAGTCGCGGCTACGCTGTCGTGCCCCAGTAAGAATGTTCGTGCGCTCTCTTAGCTAGCCATCGCCCGCAACATCCAAGCCGTCTTCTCATGCACGCGCATACGATCAGAGACAAGAGCCGCCGAAGACTCGTCACCGGCATGCTGCGCGCGTTGCAGTACATCCCGGCATGTCATCACGACCTTTTCATGTCCCGCACCTAGAACCTCGACCATACGATCTGCATTAGGCACGTCTTCGACCTCGGAGATCGAGCTCAAAGTCGAGAACTGGCGATATGTACCCGGCGCGACCTGATCGAGCGAGCGTATGCGCTCCGCGATCTCGTCCACGGCCGCAGCCAACTCCGTGTACTGCTCCTCGAACATAAGATGCAACTCGCGAAAGCGCGGGCCGGTCAGGTTCCAATGGAAGTTATGCGTTTGCAGATACAACGTATAAGAATCAGCGAGCAATTTTTTCAAACCTTCGCCGGTGTTCATCCGACCTGCTTCATCTATCCCGGTGTTAATCGAGCTCATATCGTTCTCCAGATGCTGAATTAGTAGGCGTGCGACTTGCTCCGGCTCGTCGGTGAGGAACGTTGCGCATTGCCTCGCTCTCTTTAGAAAGCGTTCACTGGGATCTTCAGGTACGCGGTGCCGTTATTCTCCGGCGTAGGGAGGCGCCCTCCCCGCGTATTGATCTGAAGCGCGGCGAGCATGAGCGCGGGCAGCGGTAGTTCCGCATCACGCTTGTTTCGCAAGGCCGTATACGCGGATTCGTCCATGTTCTGCAGATGCGGGTTACGCTCCCGCTGTTCGCCCACCGTGGACTCCCAGCGCGGTTCTCGCCCATCCGGCATGTAGTCATGACCGGTGAAAAGGCGAGTCTCGTCCGGCAACTCAAGAATGGCCTGGATCGAGCGATAGAGTGTGGCTGCATCGCCGCCTGGGAAATCTGCTCGTGCGGTACCGAAGTCGGGCTGGAACAGCGTGTCGTGCACGAACGCGGCATCGCCAATCACGTAGGTGATCGAGGCCAGGGTATGACCCGGCGAATACATTACCCTCGCCTCAAGCTCGCCGACAGTGAACGTGTCGCCATCGCCAAAAAGCCGATCCCACTGGTGTCCGTCAGTTTTGAAGTCGTCACCGAAGTTGTAGATCTTCTTCCAGAGCTTTTGGACGTCGATGACGTGCTCGCCGATCGCGCGCGGCGCGTCGAAAAGCCCCTGAAGATAGATCGCTGCCGAGAGATGGTCCGCATGCGGATGTGTGTCCAGAATCCAGTCGACCGTGAGCCCGCGCGACTGCACGAACGCCGCGATCTCATCGGCGGATTCCGTGCTCGTGCTCGCCGATTTCTCGTCGTAGTTCAGTACCGGGTCGATGATCGCACAGCGTTTGCTGACTGTATCGACACAGACGTACTGAACGCTGAAAGTCTTTTCGTCGAAGAATCCGACGACTTCCGGAGTGCCGCTCGCCATGGTTGTCTTCCTTCTAATCTGTGGAAACCAGAATTGCACCAACCTAAGAATCGGTTATTTGCAAATGCCTTCGGGTTCTATTATACCCTTAGGGGTATACGTAGCAAGACGGAGTAAATCATGTCGAGCAACACAAGCCATCATCGCGTCGTTGTCGCGGGCGGTGGTACAGCCGGGCTATCAGTCGCCGCCGCCCTACTGAGGCAATCGCCTCAACTTGATGTCGCTGTAATCGAGGCGAGCGACGTGCATTACTACCAGCCGGGCTGGACGCTCGTAGGTGGTGGCGACATGCGGGCCGAAGACACAAAGCGGCGCGAGGAAGAAGTTATGCCGGACAAGGCCCGCTGGATCCGGGCCACGATCAGTGCGTTCGCACCGGACGAAAATCGCGTCGAGTTGGCCTCCGGCGAGTCAGTTACCTATGACTTTTTGGTAGTGGCACTAGGCCTCCAGATCGACTGGCAAGCCATTGAGGGTCTGTCCGAGACACTGGGCCGCAACGGCGTAACCTCGAACTATCGATACGACCTCGCACCCTATACCCACGAGTTGGCCCAATCGCTGACCGATGGCGCCAAGGCGTTGTTTACGCAGCCGGCTATGCCAATCAAGTGCGCCGGCGCTCCGCAGAAAGCGCTTTACTTGACCGCCGATACACTGCGCAAACGCGGGATATCGGCGGAGATCGGGTTCTATAATCAAGGCGGTGCGATGTTCGGGGTCCCCGCCTATGCACGGGAGCTCGATAAAGTTATTGCTTCGTATGGAGCGACGCCCTATTTCAAACACAATCTAGTGGCCGTGGACGGTGAAAAGCACGAAGCCACCTTTTCGACTGACGATGGGCCAGTAACGCGTGCGTTCGACATGCTCCACGTGGTGCCGCCGCAGTCTGCGCCGGACGTTATCAAGGGAAGTCCACTCGCGGGCGACGCCGGCTGGGTCACCGTCGATAAGAACCGGCTCACGCATACCCGCTACGATAATGTGCTGGCTTTGGGTGACTGCACCGACACCCCTAATGCGAAGACCATGGCCGCCGTACGCCGCCAGTTCCCAGTCGTGGTCGCTGAACTGCGCGCGGCCCTGGGGGAATCGGCTAAAAAACGTACTTACGACGGTTACGGGGCGTGCCCACTCACGGTCGCGCATGGCAAGGTCATGCTGGCCGAGTTCCGCTACGGTGGTGAAGTGGTCTCTAGTTTTCCACTGGATCCGCGGACTTCGCGGCGAATGTACTGGCCAGTCAAAAGCCAATTTTTCCCGGCCTTGTACTGGCAGGTCATGCTACGCGGACTGGACTGGCACTGGCCGAAACCCAAGCCACGCCCGGATCTAACGGAATAACTTCGTGTTCGACGTGTTTGATTTCACGCCGCTGACTGCGTCGGCCGGCGGGGCGCTTATCGGCGCGGCGGCGGCATTGCTATGGATCGGAACGGGCCGTATTGCTGGAATCTCCGGCCATTTGCACGGTGTCGTAAGGCGTCGCACGGACGACCGTATGCGGCGAGGTATGTTCCTGGTTGGCATAGTCGGCGGCGCTGTACTAATCGCCCTATTCAGCGCGAACGCCGTGCCGGAACGCACGAACTTTCCGACGCCTCTGCTCATAGCGGGGTCAACTCACGAAACGGAAAAAATCGTACGTTAAGCCGCGACGCTCGAACACAGAGTATCGGTGACACTGCTCCTAGTTCGCCAAAGCCTCGATGATGCGGCAATCCTTAATCCGGCCGCCCTGGCAGGCATGGATAATACCCTCCAATGATTTTTCCATGGCCTGCAAGTCCGCAAGCTTGTCACGCACGGTTTCGAGATGCTTTTCTGCGAGTTGAGCTACATCTTCACACGAGGCATCGCTCTGATCCGTCCGCGCCAGCAAAGTGCGCACATTGTCCTGGCTGAACCCCAGTTGACGGCAGCGCTTGATGAAAGTCAGTCGTTGTACGTGTGAGGCGCCATAGTGACGCTGGCCGCCGAAACCACGGCCGGCTTCGGGCAGCAGGCCGACCTCACCATAGTAGCGAATAGTTGATATACGCACCCCCGTGCGTCTAGCCAATTCACCAATACGCAAGTGCGATTGCGTCATGGAGCACCTCATGATTGAAGCTCTAGTTACTATAGCTTTTATCATGCCGTGACTATCGCCTACAGACAAGCAAGCGGCCGAGGTGTGCATGCGACAACAAACTTTGGTAAATCGCTTGCTCAAGGCAGCTCCGATAACACGACTTGGCGTCCTTTGGAGATACGGTCTGGCGCTGTTCGCTGGCGCGGTGCTGCCGCTGGCTTTCGCGCCGGTGGGATGGAGTTGGCTGGCTGTGTTGTCGCCGGCGGTACTATTCATACTCGCGGCCGGCCTGACGAAACGTCCCTCGCTCTGGGCGGCCTACCTCTTCGGCTTGGGTTACTTCGGCGTGGGGGTGTCGTGGGTTTTTATCAGCATCAGCCGTTATGGCAGCGGTCTCGTCATGGCCACGCTCGTTACCATGGGCTTTGTAGCGCTGCTTGCCTTGTTTCCGTTGTCCGCGATTTATCTCGTGCGCATGCTGCGGCCTCAAATGGACGGCCTCGCATTGTGGCTCGGGTTGCCGGCGGCATGGGTATTGAGTGAATGGGCACGACTCTGGTTCCTGAGCGGCTTTCCCTGGCTGTTTCTGGGTTATAGCCAGGTTGATACGCAGCTTGCCTCGATCGCACCGGTATTTGGTGTGCTGGGGGTGAGCTTTGTTCTGGCTCTGTTGGCTGGTGTACTCGCGTGGGTGGGGCTTCATCCCACTCTGCGACGCACGGTAATCGGCGTGGGCGTGCTGGGCGCACTATTCATCGGCGCGTCGCTGCTCGACCGAGAATGGACCCGGCCGGTGGCCGAGCCGGTATCGGTGGCGCTCGTGCAAGGCAATATGCCACAAGACATGAAGTGGAAGCCGCAGATGTTACCGCTGACCCTGAAACGCTATCGAGCGCTCACCGAGCCGTATGCGAGCGCCGACCTCATCGTCTGGCCGGAAACGGCTATTCCGACGTGGTACGACCTCGCTGTCGGCGATCTGGACCGAATCCAGTCACAGCTTGGTACACACGGCGCGACGTTGATACTCGGGATTCCGGTACGGACTGATCAAGGCGAGGCCTACAATGCCGCCGTCAGTTTGGGGCGCCCGCCACGGTTTTACTACAAGCGTCATCTGGTGCCCTTCGGCGAATACATTCCATTGCGCGGACTTCTCGGTCCGCTGCTCAATATCCTGGGCGCGCCGGTCACGGATTTTAGTGCAGGGCAAAACCCCCGCCTGTTGCGCGCTGGCGATCTGCCGATCGGTGCGTTGATCTGCTATGACATTGCCTTCGGCGCCGAAGTCGCCGACCTGCTACCGAAAGCGCAGTTATTGGTCAATCTCAGTAACGACGCCTGGTTCGGTGACTCACTCGGCCCGCACCAGCATTTGCAGATTGCACAGATGCGCGCCATTGAAACCGGTCGCCCGCTTCTGCGGGCGACCAACACCGGCCTTACAGCCGTGATCGATCACGACGGTCGCCTGTTGGCGCGCGCACCTCAGTTCGAGGCCACTGTTTTGACCGCCGAGGTGATACCCCGGACGGGGGCGACGCCTTATGTCCGCTGGCGGGACAAGCCCGTGCTGGCGTTGATCGTGGTGGCGCTGGGCCTGCTTGTTGTGCTGCGAGTGGCCAGTAAACGAATGCTTTTTCGCTAACTGCTTGACTCTCTAGTTGCTAGAGGTTTTAGGCTTGCGCTCGATACTACGATCAATAGCTGATTACGGCCGGGCGTATAAGGCGTTGTCGCCTAAACACGAGCGGTTCTAACGCTTCTCGGAGACCATGTAACATGTCTGATTGCGGCTGTGAATTCGAGGCCAAGGACAAAGCGCAACAAACTGCGCTGTACTGGCTGCTGGCGATTAACGGCGTGATGTTCCTGGCTGAATTCGCGATTGGTCTGCTAGGCGGCTCCACGGCGCTGATCGCCGATTCACTCGACAACTTCGCTGATGCGGCGGTTTATTCGGCTGGGTTGTACGCGGTCGGTCGCGCCGCTTACCACAAAGCACGCGCCGCGTCCATAGGCGGGGTCGTGCAGATACTGCTCGCTTTGTTCGCCTTGGGCGAAGTGGTCCGACGGACCGTGATGGGCAGCGACCCCGAGCCCGCCTACATGGTGGCGATGGGCTTGGCGGCACTTGTCGCGAATATCACGTGTTTGCTCATCATCGCCC
>NZ_CAXGSH010000133.1:0-6788 GCF_964012375.1 uncultured Salinisphaera sp. | reverse complement strand
TCTATGTCGAAAAGCCGGCGGATATCGAATCCGAGCTGTATCTGTCGGTGCTGGTCGATCGTGCCACCCGCCGCGTGACCTTTATCGCCTCGCCCGAAGGCGGCATGGATATCGAAGAAGTCGCCGAATCCACGCCTGAAAAGATCACCCAGGTCGCGATCCATCCGGCCGCGGGCTTCCAGGCCTATCAGGGCCGCCAGCTCGGCTTCTTCCTGGGCCTGGACAAGAAGCAGGTCGGCGAATTCGTGAAGGTCATGAAAGGCCTGTACGAAATGTTCGTCGAATGCGACGCCTCGCTGGTCGAGATCAACCCGCTGGTGACCACCAAGCAGGGTGGCCTCGTGGCCCTCGACGGCAAGCTCAACTTCGACGACAACGCGCTGTTCCGGCATAAAGAGTTCGCCGACATGCGCGACCTCACCCAGGAAAACGAGCGCGAAGCCCAGGCCGCCGAGCACGATCTGAACTACATCCAGCTCGACGGCAACATCGGCTGCATGGTCAACGGCGCCGGTCTGGCCATGGGCACCATGGACCTGGTCAAGCTGCACGGCGGCGAGCCGGCCAACTTCCTGGACGTGGGCGGCGGTGCCACCACCGAGCGCGTGACCGAGGCGTTCAAGCTGATCACCGCCGGTGAAGGCGTGAAAGCGATTCTGGTCAACATCTTTGGCGGGATCGTGCGCTGCGATCTGATCGCCGAAGGCATCATCACCGCCGCCAAGGATGTCGGCATCAGCGTGCCGGTGGTCGTGCGCCTGGAAGGCACCAACGCCGAAGAAGGCCGCAAGCTGCTCGAAGAGAGCGACTTCGATCTCATTGCCGCTCAGGATCTGACCGACGCGGCCAAGAAGGTCGTCGCCGAGGCCAAGGGCTAACCCCCGGCCTTCGATCGATCTTCCAACGAACACGCTTTAGACCAGGATCAAATCATGAGCATTCTCGTCAATAACGACACCAAACTCATCGTCCAGGGCTTCACCGGCTCCCAGGGCACCTTCCATTCCGAGCAGTGCATCGCCTACGGCACCAACATCGTTGGCGGTGTGACCCCCGGCCGCGGTGGCGAAACCCATCTCGACCTGCCCGTGTTCAACACCTGCGCGGACGCGGTGAAAGAGACCGGCGCCAACGCCACGATGATCTACGTGCCGGCCCCGTTCGCGGCCGACGCGATTCTCGAAGCCGAAGCTGCCGGCATCGAAACCATCATCTGTATCACCGAGCATATCCCGGTCATGGACATGCTCAAGGTGCGCTCGGTGCTGGACGAGTCCAACTCCGTGCTGATCGGCCCGAACTGCCCCGGCGTGATCACCCCCGGCGAATGCAAGATCGGCATCATGCCGGCGCATATCCACCAGAAGGGCAAGATCGGCATCGTCTCCAGATCCGGCACGCTCACTTATGAAGCGGTCTTCCAGACCACCAACATCGGCCTTGGCCAGTCCACCTGCGTGGGCATCGGCGGCGATCCGATCCACGGCCTGGACTTCATCGACGTGCTCGAAATGTTCGAGAACGACGAGCAGACCGAAGGCGTGGTGATGGTCGGCGAAATCGGCGGCACCGCCGAAGAAGAAGCCGCCGAGTTCATCAAGAGCAACATGAAGAAGCCGGTCGTGGCTTATATCGCCGGCGTGACCGCGCCTCCCGGCAAGCGCATGGGCCATGCCGGTGCCATCATTTCGGGCGGCAAGGGCACGGCCGACGACAAGTTCAAGGCCCTCGAAGCCGCCGGTGTCGCCACCGTGCGTTCGACCGCCGAGATCGGCAGCAAGATGGAAGAAATCCTGGGCTGATCGATGCCTTGATTGCATCCTCATCCGCTGGATGATCGAAGCCGGCGTCCGCTTCTGCGGCGCCGGCTTTTTTGGTTCAAAGCGGATGATCAGTCGATAAGCGTTCACGTCGCTGGTTGCGAAGCGACCTGCGCAGTACGGCCCATCCTCTGAACTCTTCAAAGGCCGTTTTTGAGTTAAATGCTTGAACGAGCACTGGTTCGTGAGCCTCGCTCACGCAACCACGATCATCCTCGGCTAGCATCGTGAGTAAAACGAAGAGCGACCTAAGAAAGAACTAAGCGCGCTTACGCCCGCTGGCTATGTTGCGCAAATAGCCGCAGAAGCGGCGATTTGAACTGACGCGCTCTGGATCGAAATGCTACTGAAACCGGGGGATGGTCGGGCAAACAAAAGAGTATGAGTCGCGCAGCAGCCCGAACCGCTCGTCTTCTGAGCCAGTCCCGCAGCGTCACAACAGCGGCGTTATAGAGTTACCCCGCCCATAAATGCTCGAATGACGTGATAGTTCAATTGAGCACAATCGAAATGAGCAAAACCTACGAACTCAGCTGCGACTGCGGCCATGTGACCATGACCGCGTATGACCAGCCCAAACTGTCGCTGCACTGCCACTGCGGTAGCTGTCGTGACTTGTACAACGTCGACGTGCTGTCGGCCGCCGGCTGGGCACACGAGAACGTCGAGCTGCCGGACCAATCCCGGCTGTTCGTGCACAAGGTCGAGGGCAAGCAGATGACGCGTTACGGCTGCCCTAAATGCGGCTTGACGATGTACGGGGTACACAAGCCGGGTATTCCCGTGATCCCCCACGGGCTGTTTCGCAAGGCCAACGGCGGCAAACTGCCGGATGAAATCGCGCCGACGTTGCATCTGTTCTATCGCGAGCGCGTGCTCGATATCGACGATGGTCTGGAAAAGTGTGAAGACGGTTCGGCGGTGGGTTTGAGCGGCTGAATCCGGTCGATCGGCCGCTTTGCGGTGATCTGGCGGCACGCGACGGGTCACAAGCGCCAAGCGCTGGCGTATCCTTGGCAGTTGTCATGTACAGCGCGTCGCGCGAACGGGCGTCGGCACGCGTCGAGGAGTTGAATACGGCATGGGCGAATCTTCGCTACGTATCGCACTGGCCCAGCTCAATGTCTGGGTGGGCGATATCGAGGGCAATGCACGTCAGATGATCGAAGCGGCTGCCACCGCGCGCGATCGCGACGGCGCCGATATCGTGGCCTTTCCCGAAATGGCATTGCTGGGCTATCCGCCGGACGACCTGTTGCTGCGGCGCGGGCTGCCGGCGGCTATCGACTCCGCGTTGTCGCTGCTTACCGAGCAGCTGACCGGGGTTACGGCCATTGTCGGCTACCCCGAGTATGTCGGCGACGTCATCTATAACGCCGCGGCGGTGATTCGCGATGGCGAGCGTATTGCCTGCTATCGCAAGCAGTGCCTGCCCAACTACGGGGTGTTCGATGAACGCCGGCATTATCGTGCCGGCGAATCGCCCTGCATATTCGAACTGGACTCGCATCGCATCGGCGTGACCATCTGCGAGGATATCTGGGAGCAGGGCCCGGCGGCCCAGGCCAAGACGGCCGGTGCCGAGGTGCTCATCAACCTCAACGCCTCGCCGTTTCATGTCGAGAAACAGGCCGAGCGCGAGGGTCTGCTGGCCGAGCGCGCCCGGGCGAATGATCTGGCCATCTGCTATGTGAACTGTGTTGGTGGCCAGGACGAGCTGGTATTCGACGGTCGTTCCTGCGCGGTCGACCGTTCCGGCCAGCTGATACTGCGGGCGCCGGCGTTCGAGTCGGGCGTGTTTTGTGTCGATACCCAGGCGCAGGGCGGGGCGCAAGGCGCCCCCTCGATCGTCGCTGACGAATCCGACGAAGCGCTGGTCTACGACGCGCTGGTGCGCGCGACCCGCGATTATGTCGATCGCAACGGCTTTCCGGGCGCATTGATCGGCGCCTCCGGCGGCATCGATTCGGCCCTGGCGATGGCGATTGCCGCCGATGCGCTGGGCGGCGAGCGTGTCTGGGCGGTGTCGATGCCGTCGCGCTATACCGCCGCTATCAGCAACGTGGATGCGGCCGAGCAGGCCGAGCGTATGGGCGTGAAGTACGACGAGCTGCCGATCGAAGCCGGCTTTACCGCGCTGCTGGATACGCTCGCACCGCTGTTTGGCGACCGCGAGCCGGATACCGCCGAAGAAAACCTGCAGTCGCGTATTCGCGGCGCGCTGCTGATGTCGCTATCGAACAAGTTCGGCCATGTGGTGCTGGCCACGGGCAACAAGTCGGAAATGGCGGTGGGCTATGCCACCCTTTACGGCGATATGTGCGGCGGTTTTGCGCCACTCAAGGATGTCTACAAGACCTGGGTGTACCGGCTCGCCAAGTTCCGCAATACCCGCAGCGACGTGATACCCGAACGCGTGATCACCCGTCCGCCGTCGGCAGAACTGCGCGCCGATCAGGCCGATACGGATACGCTGCCCGAGTACGACGTGCTCGATCCCATCATCGAAGCCTATGTCGAGCAGGCGGAATCGATCGAGGGGATCTGCGAACGGGGCTTTGCCGAAGAAGATGTGCGTCAGGTGGCGGGTTTGATCCGGCGCAACGAATACAAGCGCCGCCAGGCGGCCCCGGGGCCGAAGGTCACGCGTCGTGCCTTTGGCCGCGATCGGCGCTATCCGATCACTGCGGTTTACGGCGACCTCTAGCCCTGTCAGCGTCTCCGCGCATTAGCGCGGGACACGACGGCCGCGGCCTCAGAGCCAGCCGCCGCCTTTCGAGTTATATCGTTACTGCGCCTGTGCGTCGTCGCTATCGGCGTCGTCGTCGATGGTCTGGCCCTCGCTGGCGGGGGCGTCCATCGCCGGCAGACTGTAACGCGGTTTCTCACCAGCCCGCTGGCGATAGAACTCGTCGCGGTGGAGGACGTAATTCGGATAGGAGGCCTGCAGGATTGCCCGGGCATCCTCGGCCAGGTCGGCCAGCCCCAGCTTCGCATAGCTTTCTTCCATGATCTCCAGCGCGCGCGGCACGGAATCCGAACCCTGATAGCGTTCGATCACGGTTTCGGCGCGGCGGCTGGCAGCTACGTAGGCCCGGCGCCGCAGATAGTACTCGGCGACGTTGATTTCGAACTGCGCCAAGCGGTTGCGGATTTCGACCATGTGCAGCTGGGCGTCCTTGCGATAAACGCTCTGCGGATAGTTTTCCACCAGCAAGTTGAAGTCGGTGAACGCCTGCTGCAGGAAGCGGGTATCGCGCTTGTCCGGATCGCCGCCGAGCAGGCCGGGATCGTTGCGGTCGTAGTTCGCCAGGCCGCGCAGGTAGTAGATGTAGTCGATATGCGCGTTGCGCGGGCGCTGCTTGATGAAACGATCGGCAGCCGAGACCGCGGCCTCGTACTCCTTGGCCTTGTAATGCGCGGCCACCGATTCCATTTCCGCCTGCGCTGCATAGGGCGAGAACGGAAAGCGCGCCTGGACTTCGGCGTATAATCTCAGTGCTCGATCGGGGTCGCCGTCGACGAGAAATTCACGCGCGGATTTGTACAGGCGCTCGGCGTCGGCCGAGTCGAGCTTGTTGCCGTCACGGTCGACCAGCGGCTCGCTGCTGTAGCCGGTTTCGTTGACGCCCTTGTCGCCGCCGCAACCGGTGATCGCAAGAACCATCAGAATACAAAGCGCGAGAACGATTTTCCGCATGCCAGTCCCGGACGTGCGCCGCACGTCGACAGATCAAAAACGAACGCGGAGTATACCTATACGGTCGCGCGGTACGCCATGTCACGCTTTGTGTTCGCAAACCAAGAGAAACGCCCATGTCGGCAAGTTATCGTGCCCCGGATTTCGAGGCGCCGATCCCAGAAGAGTTTTCCGGCGCCCGGCTGGATCGTGCCCTGGCAGCGATGCTGCCCGATTATTCGCGCTCGCGCCTGCAGAACTGGCTGGCCGAAGGGGCACTGACCGTCGATGGCGAGAACCCGCCGGCAAAGACCAAGGTGGCCGGCGGCGAAACCGTGCGTCTGACCGTCCCCAGCGAGCCGGACGACGCACGGGTGGTCGCCGAGCCGATCGGTCTGAACATCATCTACGAGGACGAGGCCATCATCGTGCTCGACAAGCCGGCCGGGCTGGTCATGCATCCGGGGGCCGGCAACCCCGATGGCACCCTGCAGAACGCATTGATTCACCACGACGAATCGATGGCCGCGCTGCCACGGGCCGGCATCGTGCATCGTCTGGACAAGGACACCTCCGGCATTCTGGTGGTCGCCCGTACGTTCGCGGCCCATGCCAAGCTGGTCGCCGATCTGGCCGAACGCACCGTCAAGCGCGAATACGAGGCCGTGGCCGTGGGCGTGATGACCGCAGGCGGCCACGTCGACGCGCCGATCGATCGCCATCCGGTGGATCGCAAACGCATGGCCGTGCGTGACTCCGGGCGCGAGGCGATCACGCATTACCGCGTGATCGACCGCTATCGCGCGCATACCCATGTACGTTGCCGGCTGGAAACCGGGCGCACCCATCAGATTCGCGTGCATCTGGCCCATATCCGGTTTCCGTTGCTGGGCGATGCCACCTACGGGCGTCGGCTGGCCGTGCCGCGCGATTCCAGCGACGCGTTCGCGACCGCGCTGCGCGGCTTTCGTCGGCAGGCACTGCATGCACGCCGGCTCGGCCTCACGCATCCGGTGACCGGCGAATACATGAGCTGGAGCGCGCCGCGGCCGGATGATTTCGAGCAGCTGCTGGCAGCCCTCGCAGCCGATGCACAGGCCCATGGCGATGGTTGAGCCGATCGGATTCCTGCCCGCCGACTGGCCGGCGCCGGCCCATATCAAGGCCGGTACCACGCTGCGCACGGGCGGCGTGAGCGTAGCGCCGTTCGACAGCCTCAACCTGGGCGATCGTGCTGGCGACGACCCGGCCGCGGTGGCCGCCAACCGCGAGCGCATTCGCACAGCCCT
>NZ_CAXGSH010000132.1:0-7007 GCF_964012375.1 uncultured Salinisphaera sp. | reverse complement strand
CAGACGCCCGAGGGGCAGGTCGAAGCGCCCGGCGGCATAGAGGCGGCGCAGCAGTATCCGATAGGTCGCTGCGTCGGCCGGATCGTCGAACGCCAGGCCCGTTTGCAGGCGTGCGATGCCCGCGGCCATATAGGCGCTATCGCCGGCGTTGCGGTCGAGGCTGGCCAGATCGGGCGTGTCGGTCATGCGGTCGGACATCCGTAGGCGGTTTCCAGTTGGGCGAGTCGCTGCTCGGCGGAATCGAGCGCCAGTTCTTCGCTGTTTTCGGGGTCGGGCACGAGCCGCATGACGAAGCTTTCGGCGCTGGCGCATTCGCCTGCGATGGCACGCAGTTCGTCCACCGAGCGGTTGCTGTGCTCGGCCAGCGCGCGGGCCGTTGCGGCGTCGGCGATGCCGTCGAAGGCGGCGCGCGTCTGGGCGCAGAGGCGATAACGTGCCAGGGCTGTGTCGGGGTTCTGCACCGCGGGCATGTCGCGGCAGGACTGGCGGGCGCGCAGGGTATCGGCCAGGCCGTCGACGGCGCGCCCGTGCACGCGCGACGACGTAGCCACGCGTACGCCGCGATCGTGGCGCACGCGATAACCGGCGGCCCGGGCCGCGGTGACCAGGCGGACGTCTTCGTGGGTGGCGATATCGTCGAAACCGCCCAGCGCCGCATAGACGTCGGCCCGAAAGCCCAGGCTCGCGCCGCCCTGTGACGGATGCGAAGGGGCCGGGTCGTAGTCGAGTGGGTCGACCGTGCGTTGCAGGCAGCGCAGGCGTTCCCAGTAGCGTTCCACGCGGCGGTGCATATCCATGGGGGGCGCATCCGGGCGTTCGATATAGCCGGCCACGACGTCGGCCTGTTCGAGCGCGCGGATGCTGGCGTCGACCCAGTCCGCGGCCGGAACGGAATCGGCATCGGTACTCAGCAGCAGTTCGATGTCGCCGGGCTGGCGATCGCGGGCAAGCGTTTTTGCGCCCAGCGCCATGGCCGCGCGTCGTGCGCGCCCGGCACGGGCTGTCGCGAGGCGCTCGATCCGCGCGCTGACCAGCCGATAGCCGAGCTCGGCTTTGCGTGCCTGGACATAGGCATGGCCACCATCGTCACAGCCGTCGAACAACAGGCACACCACCAGATCGGCACGCGGCCGGTGCTGGCGCGAGAAGGCATCGAGCAGGGCGGGCAGGCACTCGCGTTCGTCGCGTACGGGTACACAGATCGCCACGCGCGTACGTGTGGCGCAGTTCATGGCCGGTGGCCGCGCCAAGCGGGCGCCGGGCGGGACAGCCCCGCGGCAAACAGGTTCACCCATGGGGCGTGCTCGAGTCGCTCGGCATAGGCATGGATGGTAGCCCCTGGGCGCAAACCGGGTAATGCGTAGTAATGCGGTCGTGAATGGGTTGCGCGCCATTGCAAAGTGCTCACGCATCCGCGAGCAGCCGGCGATAGAGGCGGACATAGTCGCGCGCCATGCGCTCGGCGGTGAAGCGTTCGAGAAAGCGTGCACGGATGACGCTGCGGTCGAGTTCGGGCAGGCGAGCCACGGCCGCCACGGCCTCGTCGATGCTGTCGACGATGAAGCCGGTCACGCCGTGCTCAACCACTTCCGGCACGGCGCCGTTGTTCCATGCGATCACCGGCGTGCCGCAGGCCATGGCCTCGATCATCACCAGGCCGAAGGGCTCCGGCCAGTCGATCGGGAAAATCAGCGCGCGCGCCGCCAGGAGCAGCTCGCGCTTGCGTGCATCGTCGATCGCGCCAACGTGCTCGATAGCGCCGCCCAGCGCCGGTTGGACGTGGTGTTCGAAATAGTACGGATTTCCGGGGTCGCGACTTCCGGCTAGTTTGAGTGCATGTTCGCAGCGTCGGGCAATGTCGATCGCGCGATCCGGACGCTTCTGATCGGTCATGCGGCCGATGAACAGCAGGCTGTGGTCGGGCTCGACCGGCGGCGGTGGGGCAAAGCGTGCCGGGTCGAGGCCGTGGGCAACAACGCCGCGGCAGTTGGACGCCGGTATCGTATGCGCCTGGCTGGCCGAAATGGCGGCCACCGGCAGGTCCGGAAAGGCGGAGAAGAAAAGCTGGCGGTCGAGTTCGTCGGTGCGCCAGTGGATGGTCGTAAGGCTGTGTTTGCGTTGCTCGCCCAGCAGGGCGGCATGAAAGAATTCGCCGTGGCAGTGGACGATATCGAAATCGGCCAGGCTTTCACGCAGCCGCTCCATGAGCGCGGCTTCGAGTACGCCGGGCAGCCCGGGCGGCACGTGGCCGTCACGGGTTTCGAAGAAGGCGAGACTTTCAAGCGCGCTCACACAGGGCAGGTCGAGCTGACTGTCGGCGCTTGCGAACACGGTGACCTGGTGGCCGAGCGCGTTCAGCGCATAGCTCAGGTCGACCACGATACGCTCCGTACCGCCGGCTTCGGCTGCGGGCAGGGGCAGGATGAGCGGTGAGATCTGCGCGATGCGCAGCGGCCGGTTCGGGGTCATGGCACGGGGATGATGGTTCACGGCGACACAGGATAAAGCGCGCCCATGTTTATCATGCACATCGCCCTGCAAGGGTGTCTTCGAGCCCACGACGTGGAATACGGGCTCACCGCCGATACCGGCGGGCATATTCGTTACCTGCTGGAACTGGCCCAGGCCTCGGCACGCGACCCGGATATCGAGCGGATCGATATCGTCACGCGCGCCTTCGATGCGGAATTCACCGCGGGCGACTATCGCAGCGGCTGCGAATACGTGAACCCGAAGGTGCGCATCATCCGCCTGCCCACGCCGGATTCGGCCTATCGCAGCAAGGAAGAACTCTGGGATCAGCTGCCGGCGTTCAGCGATCGGCTGGTCGGCTATATCGATAGCCTCGACCGGGCGCCGGACCTGCTGCATGCCCACTACGCGGATGCCGCCCATGTGGCGGCACAGGTCAAGAACCGGCGCGGTATTGCCTTCGTGTTCACCGCCCACTCGCTGGGCCAGCCGAAACGCGATTATGCGGCGGCGGCCGGACAGGCCAACGCCCCGGCGAACGTGGCCCTCGATCGTCGTATCGAGGTGGAAAACCAGGCGCTGCGCGATGCGAGTCTGGTGATCGCCAGCTCACGCGACGAAGCCGAGCTTCAGTATGCGCAGTACCCGGCATACGACCCAGGCCGTATCCGCGTAATCCGCCCGGCCAGCGACCTGCAGGCCTTCGCGCGTTCTCAGCCCAACGCGCGGGTACACGCGCTGATGTCGCGTTTTCTCAACGAGCCGGACAAACCCGCGTTGCTGGCCATTGCACGCCCGGTTACGCGCAAGAACCTGGCCAGCCTCATTCGTGCCTATGGCGAGTCCCCGGCGCTGCAGGAACGCGCCAATCTGGTGATTCTTGCCGGCGGCCGACAATCCCTGGATGCGCTGGAACCCGAGATCGCCGACAACCTGCGCGAAATGCTGGCGCTGATCGATCATTACGATCTGTATGGCCGCATTGCCTACCCCAAACAGCACCACGGCGCCGATGTGCCGTCAGTCTATGCCTGGGCACGCGAGCGCTGCGGGCTGTTCGCCAACGTAGCGTTCAACGAACCCTTCGGCTTGACGTTGCTGGAAGCCGCGGCCGCGGGGCTGCCGGTCGTCGCCACCGATTCCGGCGGGCCGAACGACATCATCGAGCAGTGCCACAACGGCGTGCTGGTCAACCCCTGTTCCACCGATGCCATCGCCACGGCCGCCATCGAACTGCTCGACGACCGCGAGCGCTGGCTGGCCTGCCAGGCCGGTGGGCGCAAGGCCACGAGCGTGTTCGACTGGGCCCGGCACGTCGATTATTACCATCGGCTGCTACACCGCCTATGCGATGGCGTGCCTGAACGTCGGCGCCGCGCCGCTGCGCCGGCCGATGCCATGCTGGTCTGCGATATCGACGGCACGCTGGTGGGCTGTGCGCAGGGGGTGACGCACTTCAATGCCTGGCATGCCGGCCAGCCGCGGCTGCGCTTCGGCGTGGCGACCGGGCGCAGCTTTCATAGCGCGCTGCTGATTCTCGAGCAGGCCGGCATTGCCTGGCCGGATTTTCTTATCGCCTGCGTGGGCGCCGAGGTGTATCGGCTGGCGGCCGACGGCGTGACCTATGTCCGCGATACCCGCTGGGCCGCTCGCATCAACCACGGCTGGGAGCGCGCCACCGTGGCCCGAGTGCTGGACGGCGTGGACGAACTCGTCGCCCAGTCGCCGCTGGAGCAGCGCGAGCACAAGATCAGCTATCTGTGCGAGCCGGGGCAGGACATCGCCCCGCGCCTGCGGGCGCTGCTGGCCGACAACGGGCTGCAGGCACGGGTGATTCACAGCAACGATCGCTGCGTGGACGTGCTGCCGATACGTGCGTCGAAAGGCGCGGCGGTGGCGTATCTGGCCGAGGCCACCGACACCCACCACGAGCGGGTTTATGTGGCCGGCGATTCGGCCAACGATCTGGACATGCTTCAGATGCTTCCCTGTGCGATCGTGGTGGCCAACTATCGCGACGGGCTGGCCCAGGCGGCCGGGCTGGGGCATGCCTATCTGGCGGGTGCCAGCCATGCGCGGGGCGTCATCGAAGGCGTGACGCACTTTCAGGCGCGTTGCCACGCGTCGTGAAGACGAGCGTACTCACCCTGGTGCGCGACCGGTGCGCGCATCTGGTCAACCTCATGCACGGGCTCAATGCTCAGTCGAGCCCGCCGGATGAACTCGTCATCGCCTGGATGCAGCCCGAAATCGAGGACGATCTGCCGGTCACGGATTTCGCCGTGCGGCATGTTCGGGTCGCGGGCGCGCATCTACCGCTGGCACGGGCCCGGAATCTGGCCGCCGAGCGTGCCGCCCACGAAGGGCTGATCTTTCTGGACGTGGACTGTATCCCGGCGCCTGAACTGGTGCAGCGCTATCGCGCGGCGTTGGTCGAGCGGGCCGGTTTGTTCATGGGCGAGGTGCGCTATCTGCCGGCGGATGCCGTGCGCGTGGACGCCGCTGGCAGGCCGGATTTCGAACGCCTGGATCGGCTGGGTGAGCTTCATCCGGCGCGCCCACGGCTCGCCACCGACGCGCCGCTAGCCGAAGGCGACCCGGGCCAGCTCTGGGGGCTGTCGTTCGCGCTGCACCACGCCGACCATACCCGTGCCGGCGGCTTCGACGAGGCTTACGAAGGCTATGGCGGGGAAGAAACCGACTATGCCTGGCGTCTGGCAATGGCGGGCATCGACTTCTATTGGCTTGCGGGAGCGCGTGCCTGGCATCAGCACCATGCCCTGTACCGGCCGCCGTATCCGCATTTCGAGGCGATCGTCACCAACGCCCGTCGGTTCCATGCTCGCTGGGGACGCTGGTGCATGGATTACTGGCTGGCCATGTTTCGCGACGCCGGCCTGATCGACTGGTCGCCTACGGCAGGCGATATCGTGGTACGTCACCGGCCGAGCGTCGAAGAAACAAGGGCTGCCCGCCTGGACGGCGAGGTCCGCTACGGCTAGTTGGCGGCCATTGCCACCGGCTGCGGGGCGCGTCTGTCGTCGTCATGCCATAGCGTTTCCATGCGCGACTGCAACCAGCCGGCCGCCCGGGCCGCCGCCTCGGGCGAATGCAGGCCGCGCTGGTGTTCGATATCGAGCTTTCGGGCTCGTTCAAGCAACGTGCGCCAGCCGTCGAGATCGCCCGGCCAGTTGCGCAGGTGGATCGCCGCACCGACGGCGGCCAACGATTCGGCCTTGCGCTGCTGTTCGTCGAAATAGCGCCACTCCGGCGCGCAGATGAACGCACGCCCCGTCCGCATGACTTCGTGGACCGTATTGTCGCCGGCCGAGGCGAGCACGATATCGGCGGCAGCGATGTAATCGCTGGTATGCGATACCCAGCCGTGGTTGACCAGGTTGACGAAGTCGGTTTCGTGCCCCTCGCGGTGCAGCGGGCCGACGGTGACGAACAGCGTTTCGGGCGCGGCCCGGGCGGCCACGGTCAACGGGGCATAGGGCGTACCCGCGCCGCCGCCGCCGGTGATGGCCACCACGATTTCACGATCAAGCGGCAGGCCCAGCGCCCGGCGTGCCGCGGTTCGATCGTTGCCGTGTTCATGACTGGTGCACAGCCCGCCGCTGTAGAACGTCTTGGCGCGTGCCCAGTCGGGGTAGTCCGCCTGTTCCAGACGTTCGTCGAAGGGGGCGAGCATGCCGGCACAGGCATCGTAGGCGGCCAGGTGCCCGGCATCGCCGCGATTGCCGTGCATACGGATCTTGATGGCCGGCACGCTCGCGATGCGTGCGAGCAGGGCCAGTTCGGCCGATACGTCGATTACGAACAGCCCGGTATCGCGATCGTCCAGATGGTCGAGAATACGGCGCATGGTCTGGCGCATGGCGGCCAGGCCCAGCGGTACGCAGTGCATGACCGATGGCGTGGGCTGATCGTAGAGCTCGGGCGTGGGTACGGGCGCGCCGATCATGTTCGGCAGGGCAATGATTTCGATATCGCGCTCGAAGCCATCGAACAACGACGGGTCCGCCGTGAGCACGCTCACCGGTTGTGTCGCCGGCAGCTCGCGCACGATCGCCATGGTGCGCTGGGCATGCCCGCGGCCCTGGTGATGAACGAAGAAACTGATCGGCTTGGCCATGGCGAACGCGTCGAAGCCCGGGGTGGCCGGGCAGGGAATCTATGCGGTCATGATCGGCCCAGCGCGCGTTCGCGGAAACCGTAGTTTCCGGTAGTCGTGTACGAAACGTCCGTGCGCGCTCGGGGTAGCACAAGCGCCATCCGAGAATTCGCGTATTGGCTCTGCACACAGGTAGAAACGAAAAAACCGCCCGAAGGCGGCTTTTTCTGCCCCGGTCACCCGTTGTCTTGCGGGTGCCAAAGGCTCGGTTGGCGGCCAGCATTCAGCCACGGGCTGAATGCTGCAAGGCCGTGCTGTTTAGAACACTTCGAACAGGCCGGCTGCACCGATGCCGCCGCCGACACACATGGTCACGACCACATACTTGGCGCCGCGTCGCTTGCCTTCGATGAGGGCG
>NZ_CAXGSH010000131.1:0-7147 GCF_964012375.1 uncultured Salinisphaera sp. | reverse complement strand
ACCAAGCCGCGATCAGAAGCTACAACGAATTCGTTGAGCAACACGGCTGCTTCGGCGACGACTTCCGGGCGTTCTAGTGGCCCAGTTCGACGTCTACGCCAACCCAGGCAGAACGACCAAATCGTTCTATCCGTACTTGCTGGACATCCAGAGCCCGCACCTTTCAGAACTGGCAACACGCATCGTGATTCCACTTGGCAAGCGCGCGTCGTTTCAAGATAACGCGATGCAGGGCCTGACGCCTGAAATCGACTTCGAGGACGAGAAACTACTGCTGCTGACGCCGCAAATCTCCTCGATACCTGCCATACAGCTCCAAAATCCAGTCGGCTCACTAGCCCATTTTCGAGATCAGATCCTAGGCGCGCTCGATTTCGCGATCACCGGTGTTTAGCACCGATGCTCGTTTAGGATGCCCGCGTACAACACATTCAGCTCCATATCACGCTAAGCGCTTACTCCGCAGCTTAGAGCCGTCCCAAGAGATCCGTATACTGTCCCCGATCTCAAAGCTGAGAGCCATTAGCAACTTACCCTAGATAGTAGCGTGCCTATTTAAGCTAACGCCGAAGCTCAGTTGCCGCCGAAGCGGCCGAAGGCCCGGAGGGCGCCCGAAGCGCGGCCGCGCTTTCGGCCGTCAACTGCAGCGGACTGTTATGCATAAAAGCTCAAGATCACGCCTATTATTGAAACCATGACGCTTATACCACCGACAGCTTTCCCCTTTCCAACGCATATTAGGAAAATGATCGACCTCAGAACAAACCGCGCAAAAAGAACCAACGGCGTCGCAGCGTAGAAAGTTAGATAGGCCTTGATATTTATAAATGACTCTAGGGACTGGTCCTTAAGCTCGTGCGCTGTGACGATCTGGGGGCCTTTTAAAGCCTTTTTCATAGCCTGATCTGCTCGAGGAGCTAATTCTCGGAATCGTTCTCCGTATTCGACTCGAAAAGACTCAATCGAACTTATACCTCGATTAAGGTTTCGCTCTATAGACTTCGAGACTTGGGGAAACCAAATTTCCACAAACGCGAGCAGAGCCCCGAGAACTGTTACAGCTTGGCAAAAATGTTGCAAAGAAAATTTAAATTATTTCGAGTAATGGGCATAACGCCGAAGCTCAGTGGCGGCCGAAGCGCGACAGCGCTTTGGGCGATCAACTGCAGCAACCTGCTATACGTTAACGCGAAGAAATCGTTGACGGGGAAACAACTGTCCAGCCACATCATGAAGTCGCCGGTGCATTGCGACGCTTGATTTCATATACGCCGATAATTCTGTTCGCATTTGTTTTGCACTTTGTATGGCACCTTTATATGTCTCAGACTTAAGGGATGCTTGGATCTCAGCGAGACTTGATTTTCGATCCGTAAGCCCAGCCGTCATCATTTCTGGCATGACTGTGCCTACGTAATGCTCATGCCTGATCCTAAGCACCATTAGTATCTGCTCGAATCTTTCCTGCTCAACTGTTAGATCCAGCAAATCCTGCGCGTAGCTAGTGGAGGCGAGAAATGCCAATTCATCAAAATTTTGCTTTAGATCAATATATTCATTAGATTTATGTGCGGGCATTTGGAATGCTAGATGTTCATCGCTCGAATACAACTGCATATCTCGAACGAATCCCTCCACTGCGTTTATCTGTCTTAATAAGACGAACAGCGACTTATTGATATAGAGAATCTTCGCCTCTTTTTCTTTACGCTTATTTGATAAGTCAGTTAGATAAAACGCAAACCAAGAACCCGAAAAAGCGGCGATTAACGTCGCGAGGCTAGCTATGTAGCTACTCGAATCTGATCCGTTCGCGGTGGCGACGGCACCCACGGCAACACCGGCTACGAAGCCAAGGATGGCGTACGTTATTAGCGCCTCTTGCTTGCTAGGAAAGAGCGACCATTTCATATTTTCGTATAACGCCGAAGCTCAGTCGCCGCCGGAACAGCCGAAGGCTGCGGAGGGCACCTTAACGCGGCAACGCTTTGGGCGGTCGACTGAAGCGGATTGTTAGCCGCTATTTTCGTCACTTGGGTCAGTTGGTTTTTCTTGGTCAATATGTGCCGCAGGCGGAAGATAATCTCTTACCTCATTAGGAATCTGCAGGGTTGTTAAGGTTAACGTCGCTAGTACAGCCAATTTTCCAATTACCGCCCAAAATTTTTCCGCGGCTGGGTAACTTTTTGCCGCGGCCCGAAACTCGGGATCCAGGACTACATGCCCGAACGCGGCTTCGACTTTTTCGATAATTGGGCCTGAGCCAGTGATTTCGTACTCGTCAATAGCTATTTGAATTTCGCGGAGCTTCGACGTCATATAAATCTTCACATTCTGAGGTAGCTCCGATTCACTAATTTCCTCAACCACCTCATTAACGGAACGAGAAATACCTCTTAAGGTATCGATGTTCCATGCTTTGCGAGGTATATGTGCGGCTAGAATGTCCGCTGTATTGCTAAGATAATTACAAGTATGGTCGTCAATATGTTTAATGAAGCCTTGCCACGTATCATTGAGATTTTGTCTAGAAAAAGCGCTATTAACAGAGGGTACCCATCCTAAGTAGCTTCTTGCATTTACGCCCTCGAGGGCTTTCAATTCCTCTGCAATTTCTCTTACTAAAGCCATTGTTTTTCCAAGTCGGCCAAGTAATAACGCTTCATCTTTCTCATCGACATTAAGTAGGCTACACCACGTCTTGCGACAGTTCTCCTGGGCTTTAATTTTCCTCCCGGCGTTGATTATGCGAAGAAGTCGCTCGGCGGGGTTCTCAAAACGATCAGTCAAGTAATTACTCTCCTACGACGGCTAACGCCTAAGCTCAGTTGCCGGCCGAAGTGCGGCAGCGCTTTGGCCGGTCAACTGCAGCGACAGGTTAGGGGGTTCGTCAATCAAATTTGCAGTCGATAGCTCCGCTTTCATCGATAGTGCTTATTTTACTTTGATCATGCTTGAGGCACCAAAGAAAATAGCCGATGACGTAGCAGAAGCGATCTCTCGGTTTTTTCCAACTATATCGATCAATGTTGTCTACTTGAGACTCAGTTGCTTTCGATAAGCGGCACAAAGCGTCAACCCGACCGCGAACCGACTGCGACTCGAATGAACAGCCTGCTAAATCGTGAGCAAACGAATTTCTAATACGTCTGAGGATATTCAAACCACTGGCAAAATCGCGAGATATCAATCCTAGACGGTACGATAATTCTATTCGCGAACTAAACGACGACATCGGCCCGTTCCCATCAAATAAAGGATCCGACGACGAAGGGCAAGACAGAAGATACCCATCGAGAAGTTCTCTCAGAGTATCGTCGATTAATGCGCTTGCAAGAATAACCGCAGCGCGATCCGATTCTCGATCGAACTCTTTAAGAAAAAATTCGAGCCAATCAGGCCGGTCGATTTTCTTTTCGATTTGATTCGTGGTGTCGTTCATATCCCCCCCCTAACGCCAATTCGACGACATTTTTCTACCTAACACGCGGTCGCTTTGTTACCTAACGCCACGCTGCGCCAATTAATATCAATATCTTGCGACAAAATCGCATCATAGGTCGACATATTAGGCCGCACGGATTATCGATAGATCGTCACCTCGGCACGCCTGGGTTGGCAATGCTGCCCTCGACCGAATATCGCATGGGCCGATGTCATGGGAAAGCGATCGATAGTCGTAGCCAACACGAATGAGATCTTCTATATCCGCGGACAGTATATTTAATTCCCGCCCCCAAGTCGGTTGGGTCCACAACGCGGCAAACTTGTTACCTAACGCTAAGCCCCGCAGGCGCCACTTAAAGCTCGAGAGCTTTTGAAATAGACAGATGTGAATAAGGCTGCCCATCAGACCAAGCGGCTTACGACTATAGCTTCCGTCCGTACGCCTAAATTTACGATCCCGCCCTGAACCGAATATCGCACGGACTGCGATTGCGAGAAATCGCTCGATAGTCGAAGCTGGCGACGAGAGGCCTCTTGGTTTGTCGCGAGCGTCGCAAGCTCATACGCTGCCGATGACAAACCTATCCCCTCTCGCCGATGACACTTACACCACTCGCACTTACAGGATCACCCGCCGCGATGGGCGCCGCTCACGGCAGACGCTATCGTGATGCCATTCAGCACTTCGGCGCGGAACGCACGCGTATGCTCGGCTCGGCTTATTGGGTCGGGCGCGAGTTGGATCGGGAGGCGGTGCTGGATATGGCCGCACAGTGCCTGCCGGCCCACGAACGGCTTGATCCCGCGTTAACCGACGAACTCCGCGCCATGGCCGATGCGGCCGGGCTGGATATCGCCGAGCTGCTGGTGGTGAGCGGTTTCACCGATCTGGTGGATACGGTTTACAACACGCCGGCGAACAGGTCCGCCACGCCTGCGCCACCGGCCGCGGATCAATGCACAGCGATGCTGGTGCCCGGCGAATGCTGTGCCGACGGCAACGCGCTGTTCGCCCAGACCTGGGATATGCACGAAAGCGCGGCCGAGCATGTGGTGATGATCGACGGGCGGCCCGACGATGCCCCGGCCTTTACGGCGTTCACCAGCATGGGCTGCCCGGGCATGATCGGGATGAACGCGCACGGCATTACGGTAGGCATCAATAATCTAGTGGCCGTGGACGGCCAGCCGGGCGTGACCTGGAATTTCGTGGTGCGCGCGATTTTGCGTCAAAGCAATATCGAGGACGCCCTGGCCTGTATTACCGATACGCCGCTGGCCGGCGCCCACAACTATCTGCTGCTGGATGCGAACGGCCGCGGCTTTAACGTGGAAGCCATGCCGAGCCGGCATGCGATTACCCCGCTCGAAGACCGGCCAGTGGTGCATACCAACCACTGCCTGACCGACGCGACGCAGGCGGTCGAACGCCAACGCTTGCCAGGCTCTCAGGCATCCAGTGAGAAGCGTCTGACACGTGCCAAGACGCTGCTCGACGATACGAGTTCACACGATATCGACACGCTGGCCGCAATCACCCGCGACCCCGAAGCGATTTGTGTGCAGGCCACGCCCAAGGTGCGGAAAGCCACCTGCGGTGCGGTGATCGCCGACCCGGCCAAGCGCACGCTATGGGCACTGCGGGGTCTGCCGTCGGAGCAACAATACGAGCCGTTTCGACTCGCGGACTGACGCGCTGGCCATCGTGCGTTTTAGCTAATCAATCGCGATACGCCGGAAAGGCCGGCAACGACCGAAAGAAGTCGAAGTCGTGGTTGGGCCAGAGTTTGGCGTTTTCGGCTGTGCCCATCTGTTTGATACGACGGATGCTGGCCAGGGCTTCGGCTTCGCGATCCTGCCAGCAGTAACCGGAGGCGATTTCGTCTGCAAGGTTTTCGGTGAGGTCGGCGGCGTCGCCGCATAGAATCACCGGCGGGCCCTTGGGCAGCTCGATGAACAGCGACATATGGCCGGCCGTGTGGCCTGGCGTTTCGAAGGCATGCACGCCCGGCGCCACGTCGTAATCGCCGTGCTGGATTTTCCAGCGATCGCGATCGGCGATCTCGTCTTCGAAAATACCGCTGACTTCGCCGGTATCGGCGGCCGCGACTTCAGCGTGATGGATATGTACATCGCAACCGGGCACGTCACACAGCCCGCCGGCGTGATCGAAATGCAGATGGCTCAGGAACACCACATCGATATCGGCCACGCTCAGGCCCAGCGCTTGGAGATAGTGCGGGATGCGCTGGGTCTGCGACATCTGGGGCACCTCGAACGTCGGGCGCATGGGCTCGAGATATTGTTCGCGCAGCTCGGGCGTGGCGATCTTGTGATAATCGCAGCCCACATCGAAGAGAACGCGCCCGTTCGGCGTTTCGATCAGATACGCGAGAATCGGCGCATCGATATATACGCCGTAGCCGCGATGGCGCGTAGAGACGGTCTTTTCGTAGCGGTGGGTCGCCGTGAGTAATGGATAAATTCGGGTTCGGTTCATAAGCCGGTCCCCGACTTGCGCGGCCGCCGCTCCAGCCGGTGTCGTTCTGGCGGACTGAAACACATGGGCTTTCGTTCTCTATCCACGCGCGATATAAAACAATAAAGCGGCCACCACTACGCCAAGCACTGCCGACAAGCCTTTCCAGAAGCGGTTGGGGTCGCGCTCTATCAGCGGTAGCCGATGATCGGAGACCAGCCCGCCGCGCGGGTGGCGCAGGTCGTAGACGAATTCGGCGACTTCGGCATAGCGCTGGTTCGGATTCGGGTGCAGGGCCTTACGCAGGGCGCCGTCCACCCAGGCGGGCACATCGCTGTTGTAGGCGATCGCGCTGGGGTAATTGAGCCGGTTCAGATCGGCGCTGCTGCGCGCCCGCGATACGTTCGGCCCGTACGGCAGGCGGCCGGTGAGCATTTGATAGGCGATCACGCCCAGCGAATACACGTCGGAGCGGGTCGTGCCCTGCCCGCCGATGAAATATTCCGGCGCGGCGTACTGGCTGGTGCCGAGCACGTCGTCGCTGCCGTGGCGGCCGGCGCTTTCGCGGATGCCGGCGACCTCGACGGCGCCGAAATCGATGATCTTCACCGTGCCGAGCCTGTCGATGAGGATATTGTCGGGCCGCAGATCCTGGTGAATCATCTCCTGGCGATGAAAGGCGAGCACGCCCTTGCCGATCTGTTCCACGATGGGGCGCACGCTGGCCATATCGGGCTGCGGATGATCGATCATCCACTGTGTAAGCGTCTGGCCCTCGACATATTCCATGGCCACATAGACATGCGCCGGCTTGCGCCGCGGCGGCGAGGCCTTGAGCACGTGGGGGCTGTCGATACGCCGGGCGATCCATTCCTCGAGCAGAAAGCGCTCCAGCAGCAGCGGGTCGGCCTTGAGGTCGCTGGCCGGCACTTTAAGGGCCACCACCTGCTCGCTGTCGTTGTCGCGGGCCAGAAACACATGGCTGCGCCCGCTGATATGCAGCGTACGCACGATCTCGTAGCCTTCGAAGGTCATACGGGGTTCGAGCGCGGGCGCGAACGCCAGATCGGTGAGCCGCTCGGCGATATCGTCCGGGTCCTGTTCGTCGAGGCTGTCGACGCGCACGATCTGCACGGTGAGGTTGTCGTGGCTGCCGTGTTCGTAGGCCATGTCCACGATGCGTTGGGCCGCGGTTTCCAGCGCATCGCCGTGGCAGGCCAC
>NZ_CAXGSH010000130.1:0-7206 GCF_964012375.1 uncultured Salinisphaera sp. | reverse complement strand
GATGCAGTTGTCCGCGTGGTCGCGCACCACCTCCATCTCGTATTCCTTCCAGCCCAGCACGCTCTGTTCGAGCAGCACTTCGTTGGTCGGCGACAGCTCCAGACCGCGCGAAAGCAGATCCTCGAATTCCTCGCGGTTGTAGGCGATGCCGCCGCCGGTACCGCCCAGGGTGAAAGACGGTCGCATGATGATCGGAAAGCCGATGCGTGCCTGCACCTCGATGCCTTCGTCCATCGTGTGCACCACCGCCGACTCGGGGGTGGCCAACCCGATCTCGGTCATGGCCACGCGAAAGGCGCTGCGATCCTCGGCCATGTCGATGGCCTCCTGCGTCGCCCCGATCATCTCGATGCCGTGCTTGGCAAGCACCCCCGAGTTGTACAGATCGAGCGCGCAGTTGAGCGCGGTCTGGCCGCCCATGGTGGGCAGTAGCGCATCGGGTTTCTCGACCTCGATGATGCGCTCGACGGTCGCGCAGGTGATCGGCTCGATATAGACCGCGTCCGCCGTTTCCGGATCGGTCATGATCGTGGCCGGATTCGAGTTCACGAGAATGACGCGAAAGCCTTCGTCCTTGAGGGCCTTGCAGGCCTGCATGCCCGAGTAGTCGAACTCGCAGGCTTGGCCGATCACGATCGGGCCGGCACCGATGACTAGGATGCTTTTCAGGTCTGTGCGCTTGGGCATGGCGGTTGCTCTTTGATTGGCGTGCGCGCTCGTATCCACGATACGAACGCGCCAATATCAATAACTTACAGGCGCAAAATGAGGCGAAGCCTCAAGTTCGTATCAGGCCTTGGCGGCGTCCATCGCTCGCATGAAGCGTTCGAAGATCGGCGCCACGTCGTGCGGGCCCGGGCTGGCTTCCGGATGGCCCTGGAACGAAAACACCGGCTTGCCGACGATTTCGATGCCCTGCAGGGAGCCGTCGAACAACGACCTGTGGGTTACACGGGCGCTGTCGGGCAGGCTGGCTTCGTCGATGGCGAAGCCGTGGTTCTGGCTGCTGATCATCACTTCGCCCGTATCCACATCCTGCACCGGATGGTTCGCGCCGTGATGGCCGAACTTCATCTTCAGGCTCTTGCCGCCGGCGGCCAGGCCCAGAATCTGGTGGCCCAGACAGATACCCAGGGTCGGGAAAGCCCGTTCGATGAGCTCACGGCAGGTGGCGATCGCATAGTCGCAGGGTTCCGGATCGCCCGGCCCGTTGGCCAGCAGCACGCCATCGACGCCCATGTCCAGCACCTCGGCGACCGGCGTGCGCGGCGGTACGACCGTGACCTTGGCGCCACAATCGACCAGGCGACGCAGGATGTTGTACTTCACGCCGTAGTCGTAGACGGCAACGTGATAGGTCGGCGCGGCAGCCGAATGCGCATCGTTGGGCCCGACCCAGGTCGGCTCGGACCAGGTGTAGATCTCGCGCGTACCTGCATCAGCGGCCAGATCTGCGCCTTTCAGGCCCGGGAAGGCGCGCGCCTGGGCGAGCGCCTCGTCGGTGTCGATGGCATCGCCGGCAACGATACAGCCGTTCTGGGCGCCCTTTTCGCGCAGCACGCGGGTCAACCGTCGGGTATCGATATCACCGATGCCCACGATCCCGTTGTCCTCGAGATATTCGATCAGCCCGCTGGACGCACGCCAGTTGCTCTGGGCACGCGGGACTTCGCGAATGATCAGGCCGGCCGCCTGAACCCGGTCGGATTCGACGTCCTCGGGGTTGGCCCCGGTATTGCCGATATGCGGATAGGTCAGGGTGACCATCTGCTGGCGATACGAGGGGTCGGTGAGAATTTCCTGATAGCCGGTCATGGCCGTGTTGAACACGACCTCGCCCACCGTCGTGCCAAGGGCACCGATTGCACGACCGTGAAACAGGCTACCGTCTTCGAGCGCGAGCACAGCTTTAGGGCGCAACAATGCCTCCAGGATCCGTGGGTTGGGTTGACGCTCCGGCGTTCAGCAAACGAAACCGGGCGCGGGCGGCGCAGAATTATAGCGGCTTGAACCCCGCGCGGCCAGTTTACTCAATCGCTGCCCAGGCCCAGCACGTCGTTCATGTCGTAGCGCCCGGCGGCCTGGGAGGCGACCCACGCCGCAGCGCGCATCGCGCCGCCGGCAAACGTCTGGCGCGACGAGGCCTTGTGCGTAATCTCGACGCGCTCGCCCTCGCCGGCAAAAAGCACCGTATGTTCGCCGACGATATCGCCGCCACGAATGGTCTGAAAGCCGATCGTATTGCGCTCGCGTTCGCCGGTATGCCCCTGGCGGGCATAGACCGCACAGTCGTCGAGATTGCGTCCGGTGGCATCGGCCAGTACCTCGCCCATGCGCAGCGCGGTGCCAGACGGCGCATCCACCTTGTGGCGATGATGGGCTTCAACGACTTCGATATCGAAGTCATCGCCCAGGGCTTTTGCTGCCGTTTCAAGAAGTTTTAGCGTCAAGTTCACGCCCGCGCTGAAGTTCGGCGCAAATACCAGCGCGATCTTTTCGGCCGCTGCATCGAGCCGGGCCTGCTGGTCTTCATCAAAGCCGGTGGTGCCGATCACCATGGCCGCACCGGATGCCACGCAGTAGTCGAGCGCGGCGAGACAGGGCTCGGGCCGGGTGAAATCCACCAGCACATCGAAAGCCGATGCATCGCGATCGGCGGCACTGGCAATCGCCACGCCGACATCCTCGCCGGTGGCCAGACGCCCGGCATCCTGGCCAAGCGCCGGGCTGTCCGGCGCCTCGAAGGCGGCGGCCAGGGTGAGCGCCTCGTTGCGCTGACAGGCGATGATCAACTCCCGCCCCATGCGCCCGGCGGCGCCGTTGATTGCTACGCGTGTGGTCATGGCCTGTCCTTGTGCGCTGTTATCGACTAGCCGAGGTGTTCGTTGAAGAAGCGTTTCGCCTTGTCCAGCCAGGAACTGGTGGCCGGGCTGTGGCTACGGCCGCTGTTTTCCAGGCTGTCGCGAAACTCTTCGAGCAGCTTCTTCTGCTTGGCGTTGAGGTTGACCGGCGTTTCCACCGACACCTTGCACAGCAGATCGCCCGGCGCCGAGGTGCGCACCGACTGCACCCCCTTGCCGCGCAGACGGAACGTCTTGCCCGACTGGGTTTCGGCCGGAATGCGCAGACTGACCTTGCCGCCGAGCGTGGGCACATCGATCTCGCCGCCAAGCGCGGCGGTGATCATGTCGACCGGCACATTGGCACGCAGATTGTTGCCGTCGCGCTCGAAGAACTCATGCGGCTTGACGTTGATCTGCACATACAGATCGCCCGAGGGGCCACCCATTTCGCCGGCTTCGCCTTCACCGGACAGGCGTATGCGGTCTCCGTTGTCGACGCCCGGCGGCACCTTGACCGACAGCGTCTTCGACGACTGTACGCGGCCTTCACCGCCGCATTTGCGACAGGGATTGCGGATCTTCTTGCCGCTGCCGTGGCAATCCGGGCAGCTTTGCTGGATCGACAGGAAACCCTGCTGGATACGCACCTGGCCCACGCCCTGACAGGTGGGGCAGGTATCGACCGGCGAATCCTTCTCTGCACCGCTGCCGTCACAGGCATCGCACTGGTCGAGCGTGGGGATACGGATTTCGACGGTATCGCCGCCGATCGCCGTTTCCAGATCCAGATCCAGATCGTAGCGCAGGTCGGCACCGCGCGAGGCGCGCTGTCGGCCGCCGCCCATGCCGCCGCCGAAGATATCCGAGAAGATATCGCCAAAGATATCGCCGAATCCGCCAGCACCGGCGCCCCCGAAGCCGCCGCCTCCGGCCGCGCCACCGAGCCCGGCATGGCCGAACTGGTCGTAAGCCTGGCGCTTCTGGTCATCCGACAGCACCTCGTAGGCTTCGGAAGCCTCCTTGAAACGCGCCTCGGCATCGGCGTCGTCCGGATTGCGGTCCGGATGGTTTTTCATCGCCAGCCGGCGATAGGCTTTCTTGATTTCGTCCTTCGACGCGCCTTTCGACACGCCAAGCACTTCGTAGTAATCGCGGTTCGCCATGAATCCTTGACCTTTACAACCAAAAACGCCGGGACAACGGCTGGCGCTGCCCCGGCTTAAGGACTACCCGATCGTCAGATCAGGAGTTGGTGCCCGACTTCTTGTCGTCGTCCTTGACTTCCTCGAAGTCCGCATCGACGACATCGTCGTTCGAGCCGCCCTGATCCTGGGCCTGGCCTTCGCCAGCGGCCGCGGCTTCATCGCCCTGACCGTCGCTGTAGGCCTTCTCCATGACCGGCGCAGAGGCTTCGGAGAGCTTCTGCGTCTTGGCGTCGATTTCGTCCTTGTCGTCGCCTTCGAGTGCGGTGCGCAGTTCGGCGATGGCGTCGTCGATCGGCTTCTTCTCGTCGTCGCTGACCTTTTCGCCGAGATCACGCATGGCCTTCTCGATGCCATGGATCAGGCCATCGGCCTGGTTACGCGCCGTGATCAGTTCGTTGAACTTGGCGTCTTCCTCGGCGTGCGCTTCGGCATCGGCGACCATCTTGTCGATTTCCTCGTCCGACAGACCCGAGGACGCCTTGATGACGATCGACTGTTCCTTGCCGGTGGCCTTGTCCTTGGCCGACACGTTCAGGATGCCGTTGGCGTCGATATCGAAGGTGACTTCGATCTGCGGCGTGCCGCGCGGGGCCGGCGGGATGTCCGACAGGTCGAAGCGGCCCAGCGACTTGTTGGCGCTGGCCTGCTCGCGCTCACCCTGGAGCACGTGCACGGTCACGGCCGGCTGGTTGTCTTCGGCGGTGGAGAACACTTCCGACTTGCGCGTCGGGATGGTGGTGTTCTTCTCGATGAGCTTGGTCATCTTGCCGCCCAGCGTTTCGATACCCAGCGACAGCGGGGTCACGTCCAGCAGCAGCACGTCCTTGGTATCGCCCGAGAGCACCGAACCCTGGATGGCGGCACCCACGGCCACGGCTTCATCCGGGTTCACGTCCTTGCGTGCTTCCTTGCCGAAGAAGCTCTTCACCGCTTCCTGCACGGCCGGCATGCGGGTCTGGCCACCGACGAGGATCACGTCGTCGATATCCGAGGCCTTCATGCCCGCATCCTTGAGCGCGGTGCGGCACGGGTCGATCGTACGGGCGACCAGATCCTCGACCAGGCTTTCCAGCTTGGCCCGGGTCATCTTCATGTTCAGATGCTTCGGACCCGACTGATCGGCAGTCACGTACGGCAGATTGATTTCGGTCTGCTGCGTGGAGGACAGCTCGATCTTGGCTTTCTCGGCGGCCTCTTTCAGGCGCTGCAGGGCCAGCTTGTCCTTGCGCAGATCCACGCCCTGTTCCTTCTCGAACTCGGCCGCGATGTGCTCGATGATGGCGTTGTCGAAGTCTTCACCACCCAGGAAAGTGTCGCCGTTGGTGGCATGCACTTCGAACTGGTGTTCGCCGTCGACTTCGGCCACTTCGATGATGGAGATATCGAAGGTGCCGCCACCCAGGTCATAGACCGCGATCTTCTTGTCGCCGCCCTTCTTGTCCATGCCATAGGCCAGCGCGGCCGCGGTCGGCTCGTTGATGATGCGCTTGACGTCGAGACCGGCGATACGGCCGGCGTCCTTGGTGGCCTGACGCTGGGCGTCGTTGAAGTAGGCCGGAACGGTGATTACGGCTTCGGTGACCTTTTCGCCGAGATAGTCTTCGGCGGTGGCCTTCATCTTCTGCAGCACCTTGGCCGAAACTTCCGGCGGCGCCATCTTCTGGCCACGGGCTTCGACCCACGCATCGCCGTTGTCGGCCTTGACGATCTTGTAGGGCACCGTGTCGATGTCCTTCTTCGTGGTCGGATCGTCGAAGGTGCGACCGATCAGGCGCTTGATCGCGTATAGCGTGTCGTTGGGGTTGGTGACCGCCTGGCGCTTGGCCGGGCGACCGACCAGCGTCTGGTCGTCGTCGGTGAACGCGACGACCGACGGCGTGGTGCGCTCGCCTTCCGCGTTCTCGATCACTTTAGGCTGGTCGCCTTCGAGCACGGCCACGCACGAGTTCGTGGTGCCGAGGTCGATACCGATAATCTTACCCATGTTTAATTCCCTCTACTTCGCGCTGCATTGGCAGCGTCTTTAAACTTGACTTGACAATCGATTTGGGGCGCGCGGTGAGTGTTTTCAAGCGCTCCACCCATGTCGCGCCGTATTTGCGGCCGCTTAGCCGTTGCCGTCTGCGGGCTTGGCCACGACCACCATGGCCGCACGCAGCACACGCCCGTTGAGCGTATAGCCCTTCTGCATGACGTCGGCGACGGTATTCGGCGCGAGCTCATCGCTCGGCTGGGTCGAAACCGCTTCATGAAACTCCGGGTTGAACGCTTCGCCTTTCGGGTCGATCGCTTCGATGCCGACCTTTTCCATGCTCGACACCAGCATGCGCACGGTCATATCCATGCCTTCCTTGAGCTTGTCGTAGTCGCCGCTGTGTTCTTCCGCGGCTTTCAGGCCCAGCTCCAGGCTGTCGCGCACCCCCAGCAACTCAGAGGCAAACTTCTCGATCGCGAACTTGCGCGCCGATTCCACGTCGCGCTGGGCGCGCTTGCGCACGTTTTCCATTTCCGCATGCGCACGTACGGCCTGATCGCGATACTGCTCGGCCTCTGCCCGTGCCTGATCAAGCTCGGCCTGCAGCTCGTCGGTTTCGGCGATGCTGTCGGCGGTCGCTTCTCCGGCGTCGACATAGTCTTCGGTGCCGGTCTGGATATCCTCCACGTCCGGCTGCGGCGTGTTCCGGGCCGCGGAATCCGTTTCGCCGTGCGGTGTGTTGTGTTTTTCGTCCTGGCTCATCTGTTGCAAATCCCCGCTTGTTGGACGGTGCCGGCTGGAAGTGCCCTACGCCGGCGTGACTGCCTTCACCATTGGGCTGGCTGTGGCCATTTCAAGCGTGGCGCATGTCCGGTTTTCGTTGAAATTGTCGGGCAAGGCGTGAATGCTTACGCGATCGACTTCCCGGCAGGCCGCAGGCACGCGCATGGCGCAACAGTTCGAAACCGTCGGCATCCTGGCCAAGAAACACGACGAGGGGGTACGCGAAACCCTCAAAAACCTCATCGCCGATCTGCACACGCGCGGCAAGCAGGTGTTGCTCGACGAAGGGCACGCCAGCGCACACGATGACGTGCAGACCTGCACGCGTGCCGACCTGGGCGAGCGCTGCGACCTGGTTGTGGTGGTGGGCGGCGACGGCACCCTGCTGGATGCCGGGCGC
>NZ_CAXGSH010000129.1:0-7303 GCF_964012375.1 uncultured Salinisphaera sp. | reverse complement strand
CTTGTCTGTCAATCACGCGCAAAGCACGCCGGCGCGACCGTGACAGGTTATGCAGAGCTTCCCTAGCGCGGGTTCGCTGCCCCGAAAACGGCGTTCGTCGTTCGGCGACGCCCGCTAGGCCGGCACCCGCCGACGCCAGCGCATCAGCCAGAGCGTGACCGCGATACCGGCCAGCAGCACCACGCCCACCATCAGGGTCACGCCCGGCCAGCCGGCCGCGCTCCAGAACAGCCCGCCCAGCGAGCCCACCACGCTCGAGCCCAGGTAGTAGCCGAGCAGATAAAGGCCTGCGGCATGCCCCTTGCCGCGCTCCGCAAGCAGTCCCACGAACCCGCTCGCCGTGGAATGCCCGGCAAAGAAGCCGATCGTGATCAGGGCCATGCCGGCGACCACGGCGACCAGGTTGGCTGGCCACATCATGGCAAGCCCTACGGCCATGCACACGATGGCAAACAGCAGCACCGGCGGCCGGCCGGCGCTGTCGGCAATACGCCCGGCGATGGGTGAGGTCACGATGCCGAGGATATAGATTACGAACACGGCGCCGATGGCCCCCTGCCCTAGCGAAAACGGCGCTTCGCTCAAACGAAAGCCGATGTAGTTGTAGACCGATACGAAGGCGCCCATGAACAGAAAGCCGCAGACGAAGACCCACGGCAGGGCCTTGTGGCGCAGGTGCTCACCGACCGGGCCGGCGTGCTGGGCCAGGGACATGCCGCGGCGCGGGGTGAAGTTCTGCGACCGCGGCAGCAGCCAGAAGAACAGCACGGTGGCAACAAGGCCGATTACGCCGATGGTCGCGAGCGCGACCCGCCAGTCCGCGAACTCCGAAATGAAGCCCGTGATCACGCGCCCGCCCATGCCGCCGGTGGCGGTACCGCCGATATACAGCCCCGTCGCCGTGCCCAGATCCTCCGGCGCGATCTCTTCCGAAAGATAGGCGATGGCCAGAGCCGGCACCCCGCCGAGGGCGATACCTTCCAGCGCCCTGGCGGCCAGCAGCGTGCCCCAGCCAGGCGCCAGCGCCGCGCCAATGGACAACAGGGCCGAGCCGATCAGCGATGCGATCATCACCGGCTTGCGTTCGATCGCATCGGACATCAGCCCGGCCACGAAGAGCGTAAACGCTAGCACGCCGGTGGTCACCGACAACGACAGGCTGCTCGCGGCCGCGCTGACATCGAATTCCTTCGAGAACGCCGGCATGAGCGGCTGAACGGCGTACATCGAAGAAAAGGTCGCGAATCCGGAGGCGAACAGGGCGAGGTTGGCACGCCAATAGGTTCGCGTGCCGCGTTGCAGGTAGCGCTTGGGTGACGCGTGATCGGCTTCGTTCATGCAGTTATTGTCTCATGCAGGCATCGTTCGCGCCGCTGTAGTCGGCGCGGCTCGCCTGCGCGACCGGCGGCGGTAAAACTGCGCCCGCAATCGCGGGCGGCCGCGGGCAATTGCGCAATTTCTCGATCTTTATGGCGTTCGTCCACGCCGCGCCGCCTTGCCAGCCCTATCGTTTCTCACCGTGCAAATCCACGGGAAGGCCGGTATCTGCTGGTATCGCGGCGCCGGACGGGCAAAAAACGCGCGGCCAGCGAATCCCGGCCCTAGCCGGGGAGCGCTCCCTTCACGGATAATGGCGCGCTTTAATTTCTACCGGCCACGGCCCTTATGATCGACAACCTGCGCAATATCGCGATTATCGCCCACGTGGACCATGGCAAGACCACGCTCGTGGACTGCCTGCTGCGCCAGTCCGGCACATTCGAGGCGCGCGAGGAAGTCGCCGACCGGATCATGGACTCCAATGATCTGGAAAAAGAGCGTGGTATCACGATCACGTCCAAGAACACCGCCATCGAATGGCGTGACCCGGACAGCAACGAAGCCTATCGCATCAATATCGTCGATACCCCGGGCCATGCCGACTTCGGCGGCGAGGTCGAGCGCGTGCTGTCGATGGTGGACTCGGTGCTGCTGCTGGTGGACGCGGTCGACGGCCCCATGCCACAGACCCGCTTCGTCACCGAAAAGGCCTTCGAGCTGGGCCTCAAGCCGATTGTGGTCATCAACAAGATCGATCGCGACGGCGCCCGTCCGGACTGGGTACTCACCCAGACCTTCGATCTGTTCGATTCGCTCGGCGCCACCGACGAACAGCTGGACTTCCCCACCGTCTACACTTCGGCGCTGGGCGGCTATGCCGGCCTCGAAGATACCGTGCGCGACGGCGACATGAAGCCGCTGTTCCGTACCATCACCGAGCGCGTGCCCTCACCGCCGGTCAAGACCGACGGCCCGTTCCAGATGCAGATCACCACGCTGGATTACAACAGCTTCGTCGGCCAGATCGGCATCGGGCGTATCGCCCGCGGTGCGGTCAAGCCCGCCACCCAGATCACCATCGTCGATCGCGACGGCAACAAGCGCAACGCCAAGATCGCGGGCGTATTCGGTTTTCTCGGCCTCAACCGGGTCGAGGTCGATCAGGCCCAGGCCGGCGATATCGTCGCTCTGACCGGCATGGACGGCCTCGATATTTCCGACACGCTGTGCGACCCGAGCGCGCCGGAAGCGCTGACCCCGCTGACCGTCGACGAGCCGACCATGAGCATGACCTTCGAGGTCAACAAATCGCCGCTGGCCGGCAAGGACGGCGACTATCTGACCTCGCGCCAGATTCGCGAGCGCCTGTTCCGCGAACTCAAGTCCAACGTCGCCATGCGCGTGGAAACCGGCAACGATCCGGACCGTTTCAAGGTGTCCGGGCGCGGTCTGCTGCATCTGTCGGTGCTGCTCGAGACCATGCGCCGCGAAGGCTATGAGCTGTCGGTATCGCGGCCTGAGGTCGTCACCCGCGAAGTCGACGGCGAGATTCACGAACCCTACGAACTGCTGATCTGCGATATCGAGGACGACCATCAGGGCTCGGTCATCGACAATCTCAACCAGCGCCGCGGCCAGCTGCAGAACATGCAGCCCGACGGCAACGGCCGTACGCGCCTGGAGTTCATGATTCCGGCCCGTGGCCTGATCGGCTTCCAGACCGAGTTCATGAGCCTGACCTCGGGCACCGGTATCGTCACCCATGTGTTCGACCACTACGGCCCGCGCGGTGGCGATGCCATCGGCCAGCGCCATTCCGGCGTGCTGATTTCCAACGCGGCCGGCAAGGCGGTCGGCTTTGCCCTGTTCAACCTGCAGGATCGCGGCAAGATGATGGTCTCGCCCGGCGACGAGGTATACGAAGGCATGGTCGTGGGCATCCATTCGCGCGAGAACGATCTCACCGTGAACGTGCTCAAGGCCAAGCAGCTCACCAACGTGCGCGCGGCCGGCTCGGATGAAAACATCGTGCTCACCCCGCCGATTCGCATGACGCTGGAACAGGCGCTGGAATTCATCAACGACGACGAACTCGTCGAAATCACGCCCTCCAGCGTTCGCGTACGCAAACGCTGGCTCAAGGAACACGAACGCAAGAAGGCCAGTCGCGGCTGATGCGGGCAGCGCCGGCACCGCGTCTGCGCGCTCACTGCCGCAGACGGGGTGCCTGCGTTATCGTGACCATTAAGTCGCTCCAGTCATCGAGGTTACCGAGGGATCGTTCATGCCCAGTCAAAGCCGTTCACGCCTGATCGTTCGTACCGCCAATCTGTCCGATATCCCGGCGATCAACCGGGTGGTACAGCGCACCTATCCCAACCTCGACGACTACACCTTCGACGAGCTGCGCGGCCAGATCAACAACTTCCCCGAAGGCCAGCTGGTCGCGGTCTACGAGGATGTGGTGGTCGGCTACTGTGCCACGCTGTGCCTGCCCGAGGATCAGGTCATGCGCCCGCATACCTGGGCCCGGATCACCGGTAACGGCTACGGCTCGACCCACGATATCGACGGCGACTATCTCTACGGCTACGAAATCTGCGTGGACCCGGAAGCACGCGGACTACGTATTGGCCAGCGCCTGTATCGCGAGCGTGAAGCCCTGTGCGTGAAGCTGGGCCTCAAGGGCATCGTCTTCTCCGGCCGCCTACCCGGGCTCAAGCGCCGCTACAAGAAGTACGGCAGTGCCGAGGCCTATGTCGAGGCGGTGCAGAACAAGGAAATCCGTGACTCGGTGTTGAGCTTCCAGCTCAACCAGGGCTATGAACTGCTCGGCGTCATGCCCAACTATCTGCCGCCGGACGAAGCCTCCATGGGCTACGGCGCGCACCTGCTCTGGCGCAACCCGGAGTACAAGTACCGCGAAGACGTCGTCGGTGATTCCCACGTACATCTGCAGCGCCCGGCCACCGTGCGTATCGCCACCATCCAGTACGGCCAGCGTGCGATCAACTCCTTCGACGAGTTCGCCCAGATCGTGACCTACTTCGTCCAGGAAACGGCCGACGCCAAGGCCGACTTCGTGGTGTTTCCCGAGCTGTTCACGGTCCAGCTGCTGTCGATCAAGAACGAGGAACTGCGTCATCGCGCGGCAATCCAGCGCCTGGCCGACTTCGTCGACGAATTCCGCGAGCTGATGTCCTCGCTGGCGGTCAAGTTCAACATCAACATCATTGCCGGCTCGCATCCAACCCGCGTCGGCGACGACCTGCAGAACATCGGCTATATCTATCTGCGCGACGGGTCCGAATACCAGCAGCCCAAGATCCACCCCACCCCGGGCGAGCGCCACTACTGGAATATCGTCGGCGGCGATTCGCTCAACGCGATCGAGACCGACTGCGGGCCGATCGGCGTGCTGGTGTGCTACGACAGCGAGTTCCCGGAACTGTGCCGACACCTGGCCGACCAGGGCATCAACATGCTGTTCGTGCCCTATTCCACCGAAGACCGCAACGGGCATCTGCGCGTGCGCTACTCGGCCCATGCACGCGCGGTGGAAAACCAGATCTATGTCGCCACCGCCGGCAACGTCGGCAACCTGCCGCGTATTCATGCCATGGACCTGCACTACGGCCAGAGCGCGATCATCACCCCCTGCGATTTCGCCTTCGCCCGCGACGGCGTGGCCGCGGATACCACCCCGAACGTCGAAATGGTCGCCATCGCCGATGTGCGTCTGGACGTGCTCCAGGACGCGCGTACCACCGGCTCGGTGCAGAACATGCTCGATCGCCGCCACGACCTCTACCACGTGCAGTGGATGCCGCGCCGGCGCGCGGTCAAGGCGCCGCGCAACCGCCGCTAAGCACCCTCTGCATGATCTGTCGCGGTCGCCCCGGCGTGCCTTGCGCAGGGCTGTAGCGTGCGCCTTGCACGGTGCGCCTGGCTGGACGCCGAACAGGCGTGCTTAAAGGCCCGGCCATAGGGGTCGGGCCTCGAAAGTGCTACGACTGCGTTGCCGAGCTTGAGCTGCCAACAAGGCAGGCGCTGCGCTCGTACGCGTTGTAGCAACGCATTTGAGCATGCGAACGCTTGCCGCCAGCGGCTATGCAGCGCTTCAGTGACCTCGGCATGACGGGCGACGGCGACAGCCGTTAGAGTGTCGGACAGCATTTTCCCATGGTCGGCCCCGGGGGCCGACGCTGCCCCATGACAGCGACTTCGATGATAGAGGCGGCCGCCCGCGCGCTCGCCGACAGCCGGCGTTTGCTCGTGCTCTCCGGCGCCGGGCTATCGGCCGAATCCGGCATCCCGACTTTTCGCGAAGCCCAGACCGGACTGTGGGCGAAATTCTCGCCGCAGGATCTGGCCACGCCGGAAGCCTTTGCCGCCAACCCGGAACGGGTGTGGGCCTGGTATCGCTGGCGGCGCAGCCTGATCGCCCGCGGCGGCGTTAATCCCGGACACCGCGCGATCGCGGCACTGGAACGCCATCTCGACGTGGTCATTGCCACCCAGAACGTCGACGGCCTGCAAAGCGCGGCCGGCAGCCACGATGTGTCCGAGCTGCACGGCAATATCTGGATCGATCGCTGCAGCGCCTGCGACGCCGAGCACCGGCAGCCGGTCGCCGAAGCCGACGACGACGCCGAGCTGCCTTATTGCGATGCGTGCGGGGCGCGCATGCGACCGGGCGTGGTCTGGTTCGGCGAGATGCTGCCCGTAAACGCGCTCGAACGTGCGCAGGCCGAGCTCGAGCGCTGCGACTGCGTGCTGGTGGTCGGCACCTCCAACCAGGTTTATCCCGCCGCGGCGCTGGTGGAGATGGCCGTGGCCGGCCCGGCAACGGTCATCGAGGTCAATCCGCAGGCCACCTCGGTATCCGCGGCCGTGGACGCACATATCGCCGAAACCGCAAGCAAGGCGCTGCCCGCGCTTGTCGACAGGCTCGACGGCCTGGGGGCAGCCCGCTAAGCTCGGTACTCATGAACATCGGTTTTCACGACCGCCCGCGCGGCGTCATAGCGAACGATTGCAAACGCCGGACTGGCAAAACAGGGGAGTAACGAATGACGCGTCGCGTGGTGTTCAATCAGAAAGGCGGGGTCGGCAAGACGACGCTGTTGTGCAACCTGGCCGCGATCGCCGCCGCGCGTGGCAGGCGCACGCTGGTGATCGATCTGGATGCCCAGTGCAACGCCAGCCAGTACCTGCTTTCGTCGGACAACCGCCAGGCCGAGGCCGGCAGCGCGGATTTCTTCGAAGCCACGCTCTCGCGGGCGCGTACCGGCGACAGCCTCGCCGATTACGTCACCCCCTCGCCATTCGACAACCTCTCGGTCATGGCCGCCCATCCGGATCTAGAAGAGCTGCGCGTCAAGCTCGAGGCCAAGCACAAGATCTACAAGCTCAAGCAGTCGCTGGCACGCCTTGACGGCTATGACGCGATCTTCATCGACACCCCGCCGGCACTGAATTTCTATTCGCAATCGGCACTGATCGCCGCCGATCGCTGCCTGGTGCCTTTCGACTGCGACGATTTCGCCCGCCAGGCCCTGTATTCCTTGTTCGACAACATCCACGAAATCCAGGACGACCATAATCCCGACCTGATCATCGATGGCATCGTGGTCAATCAGTTCCAGGCTCGGGCCAAGCTGCCCGAACGCATGCTCGCCGAACTCAAGGCCGAAGGCCATCCGCTGATCGAAACCCGGATCACCTCGTCGATCAAGGTACGAGAATCGCACGACGCGTCCATTCCCCTGATTCACTACGCGCCGAACCATAAGGTGACCCAGCAGCTGGTCGCGCTTTACGAGCAACTCGACTAGGCAAGCTGCGCCCAACCGGCCGCTCAGCGGTTCCGCCTCATAGACGCCGCGGCAAGGCGTCTGTGCGGACTCGAAGGCGAACCGCGAGAGGTTAGGGAACCTCTGATCTATTCATCCACGGTCGCGTTTGAGTCCCAAAAGGCCGC
>NZ_CAXGSH010000128.1:0-7547 GCF_964012375.1 uncultured Salinisphaera sp. | reverse complement strand
GCGCCCGGCAGGATTCGAACCTGCGACCTTCGGCTTCGGAGGCCGACACTCTATCCAGCTGAGCTACGGGCGCATCGGCGCCGCAAAGGATACGCACCCGCCGGCGCCGCGTCCATCCTCGTTGCGTACACGTATCCGTGTGAGCGCTAAAATCCGTTATACTGCGCGCGATTCCGCGCATCGTTCGACCACGCAACATAAAGCTTGCCATGACCGCCAATACCGACCAGACATTCTTTCGCGCTTTTACCATCGTACTTGGCGCGCTGTTCCTGATCACGATCGCGGCCATTGTGGGCGCGCGGCTGATTTCCGGCGCGGGTGACAGCGGCGAGATGCGCCCTGAACAGCTCTCGCGCGTGAAGGATCGAACCGAACCGGTGTATGCGGTCAATACCGATCCGAACGCGACGTCGGTTGCCGCCGCGGGCGACGACAGCGGCGGCGAGCCCATGTCCGGCGAAGAAGTGTATGCCAACGTCTGTTCGGCCTGTCATACCTCCGGGGTGGCCGGTGCGCCGAAGACGTCGGACACCGCGGAATGGACGAAACGTCTCGATGAGCAGGGCAAGGACACGCTCTACTCGCGTGCGATCAACGGCTACAAGGGCATGCCGGCCAAGGGCGGTAACCCCGATCTTTCCGAAGAGGAAATGCATAACGCCGTGGACCACATCCTCAGCGAAGCCGGCGCGACCTAAGCGGCTCAACGTCAGCGCTATGCGTTGTTAAAAGCCGCCCCACGGGGCGGCTTTTTTATGCCTGGCTGGCGGACGGGGCGATACCGGCGACGCATTGAACCAAAGCGTCAAGATCGGCGACGACCGCTAACGCCGGCTCCCCGCTCTGCACGCGCATGATCGCGCCATCGATCGCCAGCGCGATCTGGCTGGCTTTGGGCTGGGCGCCAGCATCCTGTTTACCCAGACAGCTCGCCACGGCCGCGATCATCTGCTTTTTGTGCATGCGCGCCGCGCGATTCACGCTGGCCAGCGCCTGGCCGTATTCACCCACGCTGTTGAGAAATGCACAGCCACGAAACTCGGGGCCGGCCAGCCACTCGCCGAGCGCCGGCGCGATTGCCTTTGGGTTGCCGCCATAGCGTGCGAGCGCCTGAACAAACCACTCGAGCCAACGCTCATGTCGCGCCTGCAGAAACGCCTCGACCAGCGCATCCTTGCTGGCGAAATGGCGATAGAAGGTGACCTTGGTCACGCTAGCTTCGGCAATGAGTGCGTTGGTGCCCGTTGCCCGAATTCCGTCGCGATAGAACAGCCGCTGCGCGGCCTGGAGAATGCGCTGGCGCGGTGGCGCGTGGGCCTCGACGGATATGTCTTCGATCATTCGAACAGTGTAGACAGGTCGGTCTACATGCGCCAGACTTCGCTTATGTAGACAAACCGGTCTACCCATCGCGAGGACCGCCATGACCGTCAAAGCCCCCGTACCACCGTTCGATCCCGACAGCGCTGCCCGCAAGGTTCGCCTCGCTGAAGATGCCTGGAACAGCCGCGACCCCAGCCGCGTCGTGCTGGCCTATACGCCCGACAGCAGCTGGCGTAATCGAGTGGAATTCTTGAACGGCCGCGATGCGATACACGCCTTTCTGCAGCGCAAATGGCAGCGCGAGCTGGAGTATCGACTCATCAAGTCGTTATGGGCCTACGCCGAGGATCGCATCGCCGTGCGCTTTGCCTATGAATATCGCGACGATACCGGCCAGTGGTATCGAGCCTATGGCAACGAGAACTGGCAGTTCGACGCCGCCGGCCTGATGCATACCCGCCTCGCCAGCATCAACGACTGCCCGATTTGCCCGGATGAACGACTGTTCTTCTGGCCCCAGGGACGGCGGCCGGACGACCACCCGGGGCTGACCGATCTGGGCCTTTGAACAGGGACAACAGCCATCCTGCACGCCGCCCGGTCGGGCCGGGCGCACCCTGTTTCAATCCGCGTTTTCGCCCAGCATGGCCTTGAGCGCGGCGAGCTGGCTGCGGCCATGTTCGGCTTCGGCTTTCGGGTCGCGCTTGCGTGCCTGTGGCCAGTCGATTTCGTCCTTGGGCAGCTCTTCCAGAAACCGGCTGGGGGTGCTGTCGGTATTTTCGCCGCCGCGCCGGCGCTGGCGTGCATAGCTCAACGACAGCGTTTTGCGCGCGCGGGTAATGCCGACATAGAGCAGCCGGCGTTCTTCTTCGATCTTTTCGTCATCCATGCAGGCATGGTGGGGCAAGAGCCCTTCTTCCATGCCGACCAGAAACACGTGGTCGAACTCCAGCCCCTTGGCGGCATGCAGGGTAAGCAGATGCACCTGGTTTTCGATGTCCTTTTCGCTCTGATTGGCAAAGTCCATGAGGCTGAGCCGGCGCACCACTTCGTCGAGCCCGCGCGGCGTGCCGTCGCTGTTTTCTTCCATATGCCCGAGCCAGCCGAGAAATTCGTCGACGTTCTCCAGGCGTTTTCGGGCAGCGCGCGTATTCGCAGCGGTATCACGCAGCCAGTCGCGATAGCCGATATCGGAAATCAGCTGCACCACCAATTCCTTGGCGGGCATGGATTCGCCGTCGCGCGCGAGACAACGTGCCCAGTCCACGAACTCGGCCAGCCGCCGGCCGGCGCGATCGCCCACGCCGCCGGCCAGCCCCACGCCGCGGGCGGCATCGAACAGGCTCAGGTGCCGACTGCCGGCATAACGGGCCAGGGCTTCCAGCGTGGCCGGCCCGATTTCGCGACGTGGCAGATTCACCACCCGCAGGAAGGCGGCGTCATCGTCCGGGTTGACGAGCAACTTGAGATAGGCAGCCAGGTCGCGAATTTCACTGCGTTCGAAAAACGACCGTCCACCGGAGACGCGATACGGAATCTGGCGCTCACGCATGGCTTTTTCGAACGCGCGCGACTGGAAATTGCCACGATAGAGCACGGCGTAGTCGCCGAAGGCGTTGCCGGTGCGCAGCCGGTGCGACGAGATTTCGCTGGCCACGCGATCGGCCTCGCCTGCCTCGTCGGCACAGGCGAGCACGCGGATACGATCGCCCGCGCCCATCGCACTCCACAGATTCTTTTCGTACACGCGGGCATTGGCGGAGATGAGCGTGTTCGCCGCCGACAGCACGTTGCCCACCGAGCGATAGTTCTGTTCGAGCTTGATGACCTTCAAATGCGGAAAGTCGCGCGACAGATCGGCGATATTGCCGGGGCGCGCGCCGCGCCAGGCATAAATCGACTGGTCGTCGTCGCCCACCACGGTAAAGGCCGCGCGCACGCCGGCCAGCAGGCGCATCAATTCGTACTGGGCCGCGTTGGTGTCCTGATACTCGTCCACCAGCAGGTAACGAAAACGATTCTGCCAGCGCTCACGGGCGGCCGCGTCCTCGCGCAGAAGTTGCACCGGCAGACTGAGAAGATCGTCGAAGTCGACCGCGTTATAGGCCTTCAATCGACGCTGATATTCGGCATAGGCCCGTGCGATCGCCTGTTCGGAACCGGCCGCGCTCGCCGCGGCGGCCTCCGGATCCATCAAGGCCGATTTCCACGCGCTGATGGTAAAACGCGCGGTCTTGCGCAGCTCGGCATCCTTGCCAATCAGGTCGGCCAGCAGCTTGTCCGCGTCTTCGGCATCGAAGATCGAAAAGCGCGGCTTGTAGCCAAGCGCGGCATGCTCGGCACGAATCATCTGCAGGCCGAGACTGTGAAAGGTGCTGACGGTCAGCCCGCGGGCCGCATCGCCGTCGATGAGCTTCGAGGCGCGCTGCTTCATCTCGCGGGCGGCCTTGTTGGTGAAGGTCACCGCCGCAATGCGGTCGCCCGCATAACCGTTTCTGATTAGATGCGCGATCTTGCGGGTAATGACGCCGGTTTTGCCCGAACCGGCACCGGCGAGCACGAGCAACGGGCCGTCGAGATAACGGACCGCCGCGTCCTGTTGGGGGTTGAGCTTGGGAGTCGCCATGGGCGGCAGAGTCTAGCAGCTAGCGCGACGTGCGCAGACGGTCGATCGCGTATCGACAGGCACAAAAAAGCCGGCCCGAAGGCCGGCTTGGTTCAGCCGCTCAAGACGCGTTTAGAACGATTTGCTGATCGTGCCCACCGCGGTCGCGCCACAGATATTGGCACCGCCGCAGGCGGCATCGTCCAGGTCGGTATCGACATAGGCGACCGACCAGTCGAGGCCGAACTGGGTGGTCCCCAGCGAGATCGACCAGTCCGCATAGTCTTCGAAATACAGCTCGTTGTCGTCGACGGTCTGGTAGCCGGCATGGGCGCCCAGCGTCAGCCATTCTTCCAGCGGGAATTCGAAGCTGGCGTTGTAGTAGAAGGCATCGCCGGATTCGTTATAGAAATCGTCGCTGTAGGACACGGAGAACGCCGCCGACATGTTGTCGTCGCTGTAGGCGATACCGGGCGTGTATTCCCAGAAGTCGATTTCGTTGTTGTCGCCGGCCGTGCTTGCGCCCGGGTAGTAGTAGTAGAGGACGTTGAAATCGAGCGCCCAGTGTTCGCTCAGCGCGAGACCGTAGCCGACATAGAAATCGATCTCGGCCTGGGCACCGTTGTCGCCGGTGACCGGGCTGGGATTGAAGTTGTCGACGTTCGACGCCCAGGTGCCCATGTACAGGCCGCTGTCGAGGGCATAATCGAACCCGCCCTGAATCGCGAAGTCGCGATCGGTCTGTGACACACCGCGATAACGATAGTCGGTGGTGAAGGCCACGTTGGCACTGGCTTCGGCGGCGATCGCGCTGGCGCTGGATACGGTCGCGACCGCTGCCGCGCAGCCGATTAGAAGTTGTTTTTTCATCTCGGTTTTTGCTCCCTTTGCAAAAAATCTCGTAGCGAGAAACCCCAAACGCGGCCTAGGCCTTGAACGGGACAGTGGCCGTTGATGCACGAGACATGCCAAACCGGCAGACGTGATCAACCGTTCAACCCGGGCCACACCTTTGCCAATACGTCTGCGCCCTATCGATCGGACGCGGGCGCCTCTGGCATGAGCCCGGCCAGATCACACTTTTATTACAAAATCAGGACGTCGCGTTTCGATCGAGCTGTCGATAGCCGATGGCTTCGGCCACGTGGCCGGCGTTGATGGTGTCGGCGCCGGCGAGATCGGCGATGGTGCGCGCAACGCGCAGAATACGGTGATAGGCCCGGGCCGACAGCCCCAACCTAGCGATCGCCTGCTCCAAAATAGAGCGCGCACTTTTTTCGAGCAGGCAATACGTATCGATATCGGCCGGCCGTAGGCACGCATTCGGGCCGTGGCCCCGTGCAGCCGCCTGCTGGCGGGCAGCGACGACCCGCTCGCGCACCTCGGTGCTGCTTTCTGCGCGCTCGGCCTGCGCACCACCCATGAGCACATCGCGGCCGACGGGCGCTACATTGAGATGCATGTCGATGCGATCCAGCAAGGGGCCGGAAATGCGATCGCGATAGCGTGAAATACGCTCTGGCGTGCAGTTACAGCGGCCCGAGGCATCGCCGAAGTAACCGCAGGGGCAAGGATTCATCGCGGCAATCAGCTGAAACGCCGCCGGAAATTCGGCCTGACGCGCGGCTCTGGAGATCACGATATGCCCGGATTCGAGCGGCTCGCGCAGCACTTCCAGTACGCGCCGATCGAATTCGGGCAGTTCGTCGAGAAACAGCACGCCGTTGTGGGCAAGCGTGATTTCGCCCGGGCGCGGGGTGGAGCCGCCGCCCACCAACGCCACGCCCGAGGCGGTATGGTGCGGGGCACGAAACGGACGGCGGCCCCAGTTTTCCGGAGAAAAGCCGCCGGGCGCGATCGAGGCCACGGCCGCGCTTTGCATTGCCTGTTCCTGGGTCATGGCCGGCAGCAGGCCCGGCAGCCGGCAGGCCAGCATGGTCTTGCCCGCCCCCGGCGGGCCGATCAGCAGCAGCGAGTGCCCGCCGGCCGCCGCGATTTCAAGGGCCCGCTTGGCCTGCTGCTGGCCGCGCACGTCGGCCATGTCTTCATGTATCGAGGGCGTATGCCCGGCTGCCGGCTGCGGGCGATGCCAGAGCGCCTCGTCGCCGGCGAGGCTGGCGGCCACGTCCGCCAAATGGGCCGCCGCAAACGCCCCGTCCGGGGCTGCCAGCGCGGCTTCCGGGCCGTTGTCCTCGGGTACGACGAGCACCCGCTGGGCCTGGTTTGCGGCCAGCGCCGCGGGCAACGCCCCGCGTACGCCGCGCAGCGCACCGGATAGCGACAACTCGCCCAGGAATTCGTAGCCGGACACGCTCTCGCCCGGAATCTGGCCCGAGGCAGCGAGTATGCCCAGCGCGATCGCCAGGTCGAAACGCCCGCCCTCCTTGGGCAGATCCGCGGGCGCGAGGTTGACCGTTATCCGGCGGGTCGGAAACTCGTAGCCGCTGTTGACAATCGCCGCGCGTACGCGGTCCTTGCTTTCCTTGACCTCGGTTTCCGGCAGGCCAACGATCGCCAGCGCGGGCAGCCCACCGGCCAGGTCGACCTCGACCGTCACCGCCGGCGCTTCCAGGCCGGTCTGAGCTCGGCTGTGTACCGTCGCCAGGGCCACCGTGGGCGCTAGCGGCCGGCGGCGTTGTCGCGTTCGGCTTCCAGCGCGGCCACTTGCGTTTCCAGCGCGTCGAGCTTGCGGCGCGTATGCGCGAGCATTTCACGCGCGGCTTCGAATTCCTCGCGCGGCACCAGATCGAGTCGCGCCAGCTGACCCTGAAGAATCGTACGGAAATTGGCGTGCAATTCGTCGCGCAGCGGCGCCACCTGGGGCGGCAGAGCCTGGGCGAGACGGGCAGCGATATCTTCGATAGAGCGCATAAGCGGCTAAGACGACCTTGATGTTTAAAACAACAGCATGACGCGAACGCCCGCCCGACGCAAAAGCGCCTTGCACTTTTTTGGTGCGATGCATTCACGGCCCGTCAACGGCCGTTGAACAAGTCCTCGAATACGCCCCTAACCGACTGTTTTTAATGCCTTGGCACGGTGAGTGCTTAGACCGGTTCGCAATCTCTCGCCTGCACGTCCCGAATGCTTGAATGCGAGGCAACGGGGCGTGCGATACCGCATGACAGGAGCAGGTCATATGAAATTAATCGCAGCCGTAATCAAGCCGTTCAAGCTCGATGAGGTCCGCGAAGCGCTTTCCGAGGTCGGTGTGCAAGGCATCACCGTGACCGAGGTCAAGGGTTTCGGACGTCAGAAAGGCCATACGGAACTCTACCGCGGTGCTGAATACGTGGTCGATTTTCTACCCAAGGTGAAGATCGAAGTCGCGATCGAGGAGTCCGAACTCGAATCGGCCGTGGAAGCAATCTCCAAGGCGGCCCATACCGGCAAGATCGGCGACGGCAAGATCTTCGTCACCGAGCTGGAACAGGCCATCCGTATCCGCACCGGCGAAACGGGCAAGGACGCGCTTTAAGCCGCGCCCGCTTAACGCCTTAAATTTCGAGGGAAACCCCACGCCATGGAAAACAATATCTTCGAATTGCAGTATGCAATCGATACCTTCTACTTTTTGATCTGCGGGGCACTGGTCATGTGGATGGCCGCCGGCTTC
>NZ_CAXGSH010000127.1:0-7717 GCF_964012375.1 uncultured Salinisphaera sp. | reverse complement strand
ACGAGGGCCATTTATTGCGACCTTCGAGCTCGAGCCGGCAGACAATTTGAACGAACCCGCTAACGGGCAGTTGCGAGTGACTGTTACGACGCCACAGGGCGTGATAAGCCGAGCGTCCGCGCCGGTGTCGCAAAACCCGTAGTAGGATGAGCGGCGCGCCCTGGGCGCGCCGCTTTACTTGGTAGGATCGAGACGCGAGCTGCCTTGTGGGCAGATAACTGCGTTAAACTGCTCGCGAAATGATCCTGGTTGTTCTGGCTTGCGGCTGAATATGTGCCGGGCCCACCTATCCTCGTTTTCCGAGACCAAACTAAGATTACATGGCAGCAAACCCAAACATTTATCTCGTCGGCCCCATGGGCGCCGGCAAAACGACGATCGGCCGGCGCATCGCCGAAATCAAGGGCATGACCTTCGTGGATTCGGACCACGAGGTCGAAAAGCGCACGGGCGTCGATATCTCCTTCATCTTCGATATGGAAGGCGAGGACGGCTTTCGCAAGCGCGAACGCGAGATGATTGCGGAGCTGTCGGAGCAACCGAACACGGTCATGGCCACGGGCGGCGGCGCGATTCTGGATGAATCCACCCGCGACCTGCTCTCGGCCCGCGGCGTGGTGGTCTATCTGCAGACCTCGCTGGAACAGCAGATCGCGCGTACGCGCAAGGCCAACAACCGGCCGCTGCTGGAAGGCAGCGACGATGTCGAGGCCACCCTGGCCCGGCTCATGGAAGAGCGCGATCCGCTTTATCGCTCGATCGCCGATGTCGTGGTCGCCACCGGCGACCAGCAGGCACGCCGGCTCGCACGCGAGATCGTCGAGCAGCTCGAGGCCATCGGCACGGCGTGACGGCCCCGGCCGCCAATGCGCCGGCCTATGCCGGCTTCTGGATACGGGTATTCGCCTCGCTGGTCGACTCGATCCTGATCGCCTGCATCACCGCGCCCATCATGCGCCTGGTCTATGGGCCTGCGTTCTTTGCCGCTGAAGGGCCGTTGATCATGGGCCCGGCCCATGTGCTGGTCGTCTACGTGCTGCCCGCGGTGGCCGTGGTTATGTTCTGGATCTATCGCCAGGCCACGCCCGGCAAGATGATGTTGGGTATGCGGGTGGTCGATGCGCGCACCGGCGGCCGGCCTGGTAACGGCCAGCTGGTGATTCGTTACCTGGGCTATTTCGTTTCCTCGCTGCCGCTCGGCCTGGGCCTTCTCTGGGTCGCCTTCGACCGGCGCAAGCAGGGCTGGCACGACAAGCTCGCCAAGACCGTGGTCATCCGCGAGCAGGCGGGCAGCGGCCAGGCCGATGACGAAACCGATCACGGTCAGTTACAACAATCGGAGCGCTGGCAGGCATGAGCGTCGCAATCGAAAACACCGAGCGTGCCGAGCTGCGCGTCGATCTGGGCGAGCGCAGCTACGAGATCGTCATCGCTCGCGGCATCATCGAACAGGCCAGTGCCTACGCCGGCGCGATACGCGGCCAGCGCGTGCTTATCGTGACCAACGAAACCGTGGCCCCGCTCTATGCGGCTGCCGTGGAAAAGGCGCTATCGGCCGAACACGACGTCGATACGCTGGTATTGCCCGACGGCGAGCAGTACAAGACGCTGGCAACGCTCGACAAGATCTACGACCGGCTGCTTGAGAACGGCTACGGCCGCGATGCCACCATCGTGGCGCTGGGGGGCGGCGTGATCGGCGATATCGCCGGCTTCGCGGCGGCAAGCTACCAGCGCGGCGTCGATTTCGTGCAGCTGCCTACCACCCTGCTCGCCCAGGTCGATTCGTCCGTGGGCGGCAAGACCGGCGTCAATCATCGCCTGGGCAAGAATATGATCGGCGCCTTCCACCAGCCCACCCGCGTGCTCGCCGATGTGGGCGTACTCGACAGCCTGCCGAACCGCGAATTCGCCGCCGGCATGGCCGAGGTCATCAAATACGGCCTGATTCGCGACTGCCCGTTTCTGGACTGGCTGGATGCGAACATGGCCGCGATCAATGCCCGGGATGCCGATGCATTGATCGAGGTGATCCGGCGTTCCTGTGCCAACAAGGCCGAAGTCGTGGCGGCGGACGAACGCGAGGCCGGCCAGCGCGCCCTGCTCAATCTCGGCCATACCTACGGCCACGCCCTGGAGGCCGAACTGGGTTATGGCAAATGGCTGCACGGCGAAGCGGTCGCGGCCGGCATGTGCATGGCCGCCGATACCGCCCGCCGGCTGGGCTGGCTCGATGAGGGCCAGTGCGAACACATCGAGCGCATCATCGCCGCTGCCCAGCTGCCGACAGCACCGCCGCGCGAACTCGAGCGCGCGCGTATTCGCGCGCTCATGGCGCGCGACAAGAAGGTCACTGCCGGCACGCTGCGGCTCGTGCTCATGCGCGATATCGGTCATGCCGTGGTCACGCGCGACTACGGCGACGCGCTCGATGAAACCCTGAAACGGTATTTCGAAAATTAACCGTTTCTATAACGTTTCTTCGTCGTTGCCTGTGCGGGCCGATTGATTGCGCATCGGCCGCCTTTTATACTTTTGTTCAACGTGGGTTCGTTACCGGCGCTCGAAACGGGCTGCCACATCAGAACGGCCCGTTGCGCCGTATAGTGTGACCATCCAGGCGGCGAAAGCCGCGGCACATGATTTCCGATACGGCATTCGGCATCCGGGAATTGCCCTCGATCGCGCCGAATCTGACCCGAGGACTTAAAATGCACCAGTTGAAAGGCGGACTCTATTCTCCGGAGTTCGAGAGAGATGCCTGCGGCTTCGGCCTGATCGCGAATATGGACAACCAGCCGAGCCATTGGCTGGTCGAAACCACCATCGGCGCGCTCGAACGGCTGACCCATCGCGGCGCGGTCGCAGCCGACGGCAAGACCGGCGACGGCTGCGGCATCCTGATGAAAAAGCCGGATGCCTTCCTGCGCACCGTCGCGGCCGAAGCCGGCATCGAACTGGCGGATCACTACGCCAGCGGTATCGTCTTCTTGAACCCCGACGCCGAGCTGCGCGAGGCCGCCAAGGCCGAGCTGGGCCGCCAACTCGAGGCCGAGGGGCTGAAGGTTGCGGGCTGGCGCGAGGTGCCGATCGATGCGCAGTCCGCCTGCGGCAACGAGGCTCTTGAGACGCTGCCGCATCTCGAGCAGCTGTTCGTGAACGCGCCGGCCGATATGGACCACGCGCTGTTCGAGTCCAAGCTGGTCTTCTCGCGTCGGCGTAGCGAAAACGCCCTGCCGGACGACGACGTGTTCTATGTGCCGTCGTTGTCCGCGCATGTGTTGTCGTACAAGGGCATGGTCATGCCCAGCTATCTGCCGGTGTTCTACAAGGACCTGGCCGACGAGCGCCTGGAAACCTCGCTGTGTGTTTTCCACCAGCGTTTTTCCACCAACACCCTGCCGCAGTGGCGCCTGGCCCAGCCGTTTCGTTATCTAGCCCATAACGGCGAGATCAACACGGTCACCGGCAACCGCAACTGGTCGACCGCGCGCGCGAACAAGTTCGCCTCCGACAAGCTGCCCGATCTGGAATCGATCCTGCCGCTGGTATCCACCACCGGCTCGGATTCGCAAAGCCTCGACAACATGCTCGAGGTGCTGCTTGCCGGCGGCATGGACATCTTCTATGCCATGCGCCTGCTGATGCCGCCGGCCTGGCAGAACGTCGACTACATGTCGGCCGACCTGCGCGCCTTCTACGAATACAACTCCATGCATATGGAGCCCTGGGATGGCCCGGCCGGCATCGTGCTCACCGACGGACGCTATGCCGCCTGCTGCCTGGATCGCAACGGCCTGCGCCCGGCGCGCTATGTAATCACCAAGGATCGCCACATCACCCTGGCGTCGGAAATCGGCGTATGGGACTACAACCCGGCCGACGTGGTCGCCAAGGGCCGCCTCAAGCCCGGCGACATGATCGCCGTGGATACGGAAAACGGCGAACTGATCAAGCCGCAGGAAATCGACAAGCGCCTGGCCAGCCGTGCCCCCTACAAGCAGTGGCTGAAAAAGAACGCGCGCATGCTCGAATCGCGGCTGGCCGACACCCGCGACGAAGCCTGGATGGAGCGCGAGCAGGTCAAGGTCTACGAAAAGCTCTTCCATGTGTCGTTCGAAGAGCGCGACCAGGTGCTGCGTCCGCTCGCCGAGGCCGGCCAGGAAGCCACGGGCTCCATGGGCGACGACACGCCGTTCCCGGTGCTCTCGCGCGTGGACCGCGTGGTCTACGACTATTTCCGCCAGAAGTTCGCCCAGGTCACCAACCCGCCGATCGACTCGCTGCGCGAGCGCATCGTCATGTCGCTGGAGACCTGCTTCGGGCGCGAACGCAACGTGTTCGAGGAAAACGAGGAACGCGCCAAGCGCCTGGTCGTGGACTCGCCGGTGCTGTCCACAGGCAAGTTCCGGCGCCTGCTGTCGATCGACGACGAAGACTACGCGCACACCCTCATTGACCTGAACTACGACGCGAACACCGCACTGGCCGACGCAATCGCGGCCATATGCGATCAGGCGGTGGAGGCGGTCAAGGCAGGCAAGACGGTCATCGTGCTCTCCGATCGCGAGATCGAACAGGGCAAGCTGCCGATTCAGGCGCTGCTGGCCACGGGTGCGATCCATCATCGCCTGACCCGCGAAAATCTGCGCTGCGACGCCAACCTGGTGGTAGACACCGCCAGCGCCCGCGATGCGCACCACTTCGCCTGCCTTATCGGCTACGGCGCGAGCGCGATCCATCCGTACCTGGCGTATGAAAGCCTCAACGACCTTGTACGCTGCGGCCAGGTGGACAGCCGCGACCCGGACGAGCTCTGCGCGACCTATCGCAAGGGCATCAACAAGGGTCTGTACAAGATCATGTCCAAGATGGGCATTTCCACGGTCACCAGCTACCGCGGCGCCCAGCTGTTCGAGATCGTCGGCCTCGATGAAGAGGTCACCGAAACCTGTTTCAAGGGTACGGTCAGCCGTATCTCGGGCGCCGGCTTCGCGCATCTGCAGGCCGATATCGCGCGCCTGGCACAGAACGCCTGGAATCCGCGCGTGGCGATCAACCAGGGCGGGCTGCTCAAGTTCGTGCACGGCCAGGAATACCACTGCTACAACCCGGACGTGATCGCCACCCTGCACGACGCCGTATACACCGGCGACTACGACAAGTACCGCGAGTACGCCGATATCGTGCAGGGCCGGCCCGTGTCGGTGCTGCGCGACCTGTTCAAGCTGCGCGACGATATCGAGCCGATCTCCATCGATGACGTCGAGCCCATCGAAGACATCACGCCCCGTTTCGACTCGGCCGGCATGTCGCTCGGCGCCCTGTCGCCGGAGGCGCATGAATCGCTGGCCCAGGGCATGAACCGTATGGGCGGGCGCTCGAACTCGGGCGAAGGCGGTGAGGACGCGGCCCGCTACGGCACCGACAAGATGTCGAAGATCAAGCAGGTGGCTTCGGGCCGTTTCGGCGTGACCCCGCATTATCTGGTCAACGCCGAAGTACTGCAGATCAAGATCGCCCAGGGCGCCAAGCCCGGCGAAGGCGGCCAGCTGCCCGGGCACAAGGTCAACGAAATGATCGCCCGCCTGCGCTATTCCAAGCCGGGCGTGGCACTCATCTCGCCGCCGCCGCATCACGACATCTACTCGATCGAGGATCTGGCCCAGCTGATTTTCGACCTCAAGCAGGTCAATCCGCAGGCGCTGGTATCGGTCAAGCTGGTGTCGGGCCCCGGTGTGGGCACGATCGCAGCCGGCGTGGCCAAGGCCTATGCCGACCTGATCACCATTTCCGGCTACGACGGCGGCACGGGGGCCTCCCCGCTCACCTCGGTGCGCTATGCCGGCACGCCGTGGGAGCTCGGCCTGTCCGAAACCCAGCAGACGCTGCGCGCCAACGACCTGCGCGAAAAGGTGCGGGTCCAGACCGACGGCGGGCTCAAGACCGGCCTCGACGTGATCAAGGCCGCGATTTTGGGTGCCGAGTCGTTCGGCTTTGGCACCGGCCCGATGGTGGCGCTCGGCTGCAAATACCTGCGCGTGTGCCATCTCAACAACTGTGCGACGGGTGTCGCGACCCAGAACGAGGTGCTGCGCGAGCGCCACTTCATCGGCATCCCCGAGATGGTGCAGAACTTCTTCGGCTTCATCGCCCAGGACACCCGCGAACTGATGGCCAAGATCGGCGTGCGCTCGCTGGGTGAACTGATCGGGCGTACGGACCTGCTCGAAATCCTGCCCGGCGAAACCGCCAAGCAGCAGGGTCTCGATCTGTCGCCGATCCTGTCCAAGGGCGGCCTGGCCGACGATATCCCGACGCAGTGCCTGGATCCGCACAACGAACCCTTCGACAAGGGCGAGTTGGCCGAACAGATGGTCGCGGATGCGCTGAATGCGATCGAAAACAAGACCGGTGGCACCTTCGAATACGAAGTGCACAACAACAACCGCTCGCTTGGCGCGCGGCTGTCCGGGGAGATCGCCCGCCGCCACGGCAATCTGGACATGGAAGACGCGCCGATCACGCTCAAGCTTACCGGCACCGCCGGCCAGAGCTTCGGCGTGTTCAACGCGGGCGGCCTGCATATGTATCTCGAAGGCGACGCCAACGACTATGTCGGCAAGGGCATGGCCGGCGGGCGGCTGGTAATCCGCCCCTCGCGGGATGCCGGTTTCGTGGCTCGCGATGCAGCCATCATCGGCAACACCTGCCTGTACGGTGCCACCGGCGGCGCGCTTTATGCTGCCGGCATGGGCGGCGAACGCTTCGGCGTGCGCAACTCCGGCGCAACGGCCGTGGTGGAAGGCATCGGCGATCACGGCTGTGAGTACATGACCGGCGGCTGTGTGGTCGTGCTCGGCCATACCGGCGTGAACTTCGGTGCCGGCATGACCGGCGGTCTGGCGTACGTGCTGGATGAGAAGCGCGAGTTCGTCGACCGCTATAATCATGAGCTGATCGATATCCATCGGCTGGTTTCCGAAAACATGGAAGCCCATCGCCACTACCTGCGGGAGATGATCGAGGCCCACGTGGCCGAAACAGGTAGCGCCTGGGGCGCCGAAATCCTCGAGGATTTCCGCGACTACATCGGCCAGTTCTGGCTGGTGAAGCCCAAGGCCGAAAGCGTGGAAACGATTCTGGATACGCTCAATCGCGCGGCCTGATCACGCCGCAGACACAAGGCCCGGACGCGCCTGCCCCAGGGCAGGCGCGGCGCGGGCTGCGTAACGACTAAAGGTTAGCAATGGCAAAGAATCATTTGCAGTTTCTCGACATGCCGCGCCAGGACCCGAAAAAGGTCGAGGTGCCGGTACGCATCCACGAATTCGCCGAAATCTACGGCCAGTTCGACAAGGAAACGGCGTCGCAGCAGGCCGGACGCTGTATTTCCTGCGGCAATCCCTACTGCGAATGGAAATGCCCGGTCCATAACTACATTCCGAACTGGTTGAAGCTGGTCAACGAAGGCAACCTGTTCGAAGCCGCCGAGCTGTCGCACGCGACCAACACCCTGCCCGAGATCTGCGGTCGTATCTGTCCGCAGGATCGGCTGTGTGAAGGCGCCTGCACGATGAACGATGGCTTCGGCGCCATCACCATCGGCTCGGTCGAGAAATACATCACCGACGAGGCCTTCAAGCAGGGCTGGCGTCCGGATGTATCCAACGTGGTCTGGACCGACAAGAAGGTCGCGGTCATCGGCGCCGGCCCG
>NZ_CAXGSH010000126.1:0-7734 GCF_964012375.1 uncultured Salinisphaera sp. | reverse complement strand
TACCTACGCGTGTTGGCACCCGTATATTTCGCCGAGCCGGCACGGCCCATGCACACACTCGGCTACTGGGCGGCACTCTCTGTCTTCTTATGTGCGTCGTTTACCGTCGCTCTGGGCGGCTTGGCGGATCCTCTCTGGCGGATGCTGTCACAAGCGACCCTAATTCCCTAGGCAGCTACTGAAATAGCCTTTGAGTGTTCGCACGGTGCTCGGCCGGAAAAGTGAGCCGATGCGGATGCCGACATCGCCTATTCTGAGCAGATTTGCCAAATGACTTGTTCTTTCAGAACATTTCGACGGTCGCACGCGTTTCGAACGGCACAAGGCGTAACACTTCTAATTTGGCCGATGAAACACCCGACTAGAAGTGGTGGCATTAACCGGTTTTTAGTCTTCGAAAGCCTCGGCCTGCTCAGGCACGAACGCTTCGAGTCCTGATATTGGTTTTGTGGCTCCTACACTACGCCGACTTGCCACCTGGCGATCATGAGCTTCATTCAGATCAAGCGTCTCGCTCCGGTCAGCAATTAGAGTTTTGGCTCGTTTGATTTGCTCGTCGGACATTAAGCTCAGGAGGAGCGCCTGCTCTTTTAAAGCCGCTTCTAGCCCTTTGTTTGCTGCTAATGAAACCCACACGTAGGCCTCGACGAGATTGACCTCATCGCTCTGCGCGCGCTGGTACAGCTTACCAAGGTTGTACTGAGCGACCGCAGAATTCTGTCTTGCTGCGCGCTTAAACCATCGCCGAGCCTGCGTCAGGCTTTTATCAACGCCCCTGCCCTGGGCGTACTTCACCGCCAAGTTAATCTGGGCATCGACGTGGCCCTGCGTCGCGGCTTTCAAGTACCACCGAGTGGACTCGACGTCGTTTTGGAGCACTCCAATGCCTTTTTCATAACACCATCCGGTATAAAACTGCGCGGCCGCAAAACCCTGCTTTGCAGCCAACAAGTAATACATTGCGGTGCGCTCACGTCGATTTTCGTGAGCTTCTCTACCTTTGCGATAGAGTTCTGCGAGACTGAATTGTGCAGGAAGAACTCCTTGGTCGGTCGCTTTTTGCAACCATTGCATTGCAGCCTCCGAACTTTCCCCAAGACTAGGGCTTTGGCGCAACAAAAGGTACAAATTGTATTGGGCAGCCGCATGACCTTGCTCAGCTGCCTTGCGCAGCCAGCGATACGCCGCGGCGGCGTCCTGTGTCACGCCTTCTCCCACAGCCAATGCGCCGCCTACTGAATTTTGTGCGTTAGGGTCGCCACGCTCCGCGCGCTGCAGGGTGGACTCAAAACGCTCTCGGATCACTTCGCTTGTAGCAGTAATTTCGACCGCGAGAGCGTTGCTATGGTCCAGAGTAAGTAAGCTCGCGAATATGGCAATAACAACCCGAACAACTTCACACTTCTTTGCCATGGTTACCACCGTTAACGCTACGCAATCTAGCGGCGTGCTGCAGGCCCCGCGAGATGCGAGCTAGCGTTTTGATTGGTTTCCGGCTGCAATGTGCTGTGTCCGACACCAAAATCCCGCTGCAGCAGTTCTTGCAGCTTGGGGAGAACTTCTTCCCACTGTCCGATCTGGTCGAGCTTTATTTGCGCCGATAACGCATGTCGGCTCGATGAGAGAGACCAAACATGAATGTGGTGGGCCTCCACAACACCCTCGACCTCTGCCATAGCGCGCTTCAGATTATCGATATCGACATGACCGGGCGTGCCTTCCATAAGGACGCGTAGAACATCACGTAGAACGTTAATGCTCGCAAAGCCGATCAGCACACTGATGAATAGTGACAACAGCGGATCAATCGGGAGCCATCCCGTGAGATAGATGATTAGCCCGGCCAGCAACGCTGCGACCGAGCCCGCCAGATCACCCATCACGTGCAACAACGCGGCACGCACGTTCATGCTTTTCTCGCCCCGCATGAGAATCCACGCGACCGCGATATTGACGAGTAAGCCTATAAAGGCAACCACCATGACGGTGGTTCCACCTACTTCCTGTGGGTTTGCAAGCCGCTCGAAAGCGGCTACGACAATCCAAACGACAACGCCCAGCATGAACAGGACATTCACCAACGCCCCGATAACTTCGGCGCGGGCATAGCCATACGTGTGTTTTGTCGATGCACGCCGCTGGCTCAGCCACGCAGCGAATGCCCCAATGCCGAGAGACATGGAATCGGTGATCATATGACCTGCATCAGCGACCAGGGCCAATGAATTGGCCCAGAGTCCACCGATCACTTCCACAATCGCGAACCCGGTCGTGAAAACGAGAGAGATGATCAGTAGCTTACCGCTGGCATGCCCGTGGCTATGACCGCCGTGGTCGTGCTCACTCATCTGAATCTCCTGCCTTCGGCGAGTGGCGAACGGCGTTTTCATTGCGCTGTCCGTCGCTGATTCGAATGGCATCCCGCAAGTCCGAGATGAAAACCTTCCCATCACCAAGATGGCCTTCACCGGTACGCGCACTTGCCACGATCGCGTCAACCACCCTATCTGCAAGGGCTTCCGGCACGTCGATTTCGAGCTTGGCCATTTTGACCCGCTCCAATCCGCCGTCTTGGACATGGCCGTATTCACGCAGGTGCACCACAGCAATCCCGGGTATGCCGTCAATGTCCGCCAGGGCTGACATCACCTGTTCGAGCATGACCTCTCGTACATAAGCCTTGATTTCTTTCATGGTCAGCCTCCTTCTTATAGCTCTACTTCGCGACGTGGTTCGGCGAACCAGCGGTACACGGCCGGCAAAACCAATAGCGTCAGGAGCGTTGAGGTCACGAGCCCGCCAACGACTACCGCAGCCAAAGGCCGTTGCACGTTAGACCCAATACCGTTGGCCATGAGCAGTGGAATCAAGCCCAGAATCGCTGTTAGGGCCGTCATGAGTACGGGTCGCAGCCGATGTTCTGCGCCGGTGCTGACCGCTTCATCAAGCTCCATACCGTGATCACGCAACTGATTGATATAGGAAACCAGGACTACCCCGTTTTGAACGGCCACGCCGAACACGGCGATAAAGCCCACCGCAGCGGGGACGGATAGATACAGCCCGGATATCCACAGCGTGAAAATGCCGCCGATGATTGCAAACGGCACGTTCAAGAAGATTAGCGCCGCATAGCGGAGGCTCGAGAATGCGCTGTAGAGCAACAAAAATATCAGCGCCATAGTTATGGGCACGACGAGATAAAGCCTTTTCATGGCCCTCTGCTGGTTCTCGAACTGGCCGCCGAAGTCGACGAAATAGCCGGGGGGCATGTCGATCTCGCGATCGATGCCGGCACGCAGGTCATTCACGACGCCGCCCATATCGCGACCGCGTACGTTCATCTGCACGTACAGGCGCCGGCTGGCGTTGGAGCGGGAGATCTGCTTGGGGCCGGTATAAACCTCGACATTCGCCACGCGAGACAACGGAATCAATGCGCCGTCGGGTGCTCGAAGATTCAAGTTGCGAATCGCGTCGATCCGCTCGCGCTGGTTCGCCTGCAGACGCATGAAAATATCGAACCGCCGCACGCCGTCAAAGACCTGGCCAACGGAGGCGCCACCGACGCCGACGGACACGGTGTTCAGCACATCGTCCACGCTGATCCCGTAGCGTGCCAAGGCCTCGCGATCCGGTTTTATTACGACCTGCTGCTTGCCGCCTTGCTGTTGGGCTCGCACGTCCACGGCGCCAGTGGTGTTGCGCGCCAGCTCTGCAACCTGCTGGCCGACCTCGGCAAGCTTGTCGAGGTCGTCACCGAAGATACTTACGACGAGCTGTGCTTGAACGCCTGAGAGCAGCTCGTCGGTTCTAAGCTGGATCGGCTGGGAAAAGTTGTTCGCCAACCCGGGGACACGCGCTGCGAGCCGTTCGGACATCGCGTTCTGAAGGGCCTCGTAAGAGCGTCCGCTCTGCCAGGCATCGAGAGGTTTCAGGTTGATCGTTGTTGCGACGACGTTGACTGGCTCCGGATCACCGCCCACCTCGGCACGACCGACACGCGAATAAGTGCCGGTGACTTCTTCGAACTCGCCGACCGTATCCTGGACCCGCTTACCGTATGCAATCGCGGAATCCAGGCTCGCCCCGGGCGGTAGGGTGGAGCGAACCATGAATGTGCCTTCCCGCAGGGTCGGGATGAACTCCGTACCCAACTGCGGAAACACAGCGAGGCTGGCGATGAACAACACGACCGCCGTTCCCACTACGACTACCGGAGCCTTAAGCGCGGCATCCCGCATCGGCCGATAACCCGCTTTCATCCATGACACGAACCGTGGTTCCTGCATCGTGGTCACCCGTCGGAATGCCAGCACGGCCAGCACGGGAACCAGCGTCAGGGATAGCAACAGCGCTGCGGCCAACGCGAAGCTGATCGTATAGGCCATCGGCGAGAACAGTTTGCCCTCGACACCCTGGAGCGTGAACAACGGCAGGAACACGAGGATCACAATCGCGACAGCGAACACGATCGGCCGACCGACTTCACGCGCCGCGGCCCCGACCAGATCGGACATGCTCGCGGCTTTAAGGTCACGTTCCTCAAAATGCCGGAAGATGTTTTCGATCATCACGACCGAGCCATCGACCATCATGCCAATGCCAATTGCTAGGCCACCGAGGCTCATCAAGTTCGCGGATAAGCCCGACACGCGCATTGCGATGAATGCCACGAGCAGTGATAGCGGCACACTCGACACCACAATAAGCGTTGACCGCACGTTGCCGAGGAACAGATACAGCAAAACAAGTACGAGTACAGCGCCAATTAACAGCGCTTCGACGACCGTGCTAGTTGCCTTGTCTACCAGTTCGGCCTGCGAGTAGTAGACCTTGGCGACCATCCCGTCGGGCAACGACTTGTTGATTTCATCAAGCTTGGCATTGGTATCCTCGAGGACACGCTGTGTATCCGTTCCGATCAGCTTGAGAACATAACCACCAACGGATTCCTCGCCGTTAGCGATTTCCGCGCCGCGTCGAATTGCCCGGCCATAACCAACTTCGGCGATGTCCTGAATATAAACCGGCTGGCCATTACGCGTGCCGACACGGGTGTTGCGCAGATCGGACAAACCCTGATCGCCCGACGACACCCAGCCGTAGCCGCGAATAATGTATTCCTCACCACCGCGCTCGATGAACGAGGCACCGACGTTACGATTATTGCGCTCCAGCGCTTGGCGCACATCCGCCGGGGTCAACCCGCGGGCGGTCATGGCACTCATGTCCAAGCGCACTTGGTATTGCTTTTCGTAACCGCCGATCGAGAGCACGCCCGTGACACCATCGACGGTTCGCAGCTGCGGCTTGATCAGCCAGTCCTGCGCTGTCCGTCTTTCCGTAAGCGAGTAATCTGCGCCGGGCTCGTTTTCGACCGAATACATGAGAATTCGGCCGAGCCCGGTCGTAATGGGCCCGAGCTGCGGCTCGCCTAGACCTTCGGGGATATTGCGACGCGCCTCCGATAGCCGCTCGTTCACGAGCCGGCGGGCAAAGTAGATATCCGTGCCGTCTTCGAAATAGACGTCCACACGCGATAGCCCGAAGATGGACGTGGACTGTACTTTTTCGAGGCCCGGCAGCCCGTACATGCTGATCTCGATCGGATAGGAGACCAGTGTTTCAATGTCTACCGGCGACAGTCCTTCGCTAGCGGTATATACCTGCACGAGGGCCGGCGTCGCGTCCGGAAATGCATCCACGGGTAGTGCACGCAGCGAAAAATAGCCGCCGATAGCCAGCGCGAAAACTGCGACGAGCACTATGAGCCGGTTCGCCATCGCCAGGCGAATAATTGCGTTAATCATGACGCCCTCCTAGTGGCTGTGTGCGGCGCTACGGCCACCGGCGGTGAGAGCAGCTTTAAGATCGAATGCGCCGCGCACGACCAGGGTGTCACCAGCTCGAATCCCTTCCCGGATTTCTACCTGGCCTTGGTTTTCTGCGCCGGTGCTTACCGGTCGAAACGTGTAAGCACCCTCATGGTCGGCGGGCACGAATACGCCTTCACGCTCACCGATTTGTTGCACCGCGTCCACGGGAACGAGCGCAATACGTGAGCGCTCACCGCTAGACGCCCCGGCGTCGATGTTGGCGTCTGCAAACATGCCGGCTCTAAGCAAACCGTCGGGATTTTCGACGACAGCGCGGGCACGTACCGTTCTGGCTTGTTCGTCGAGCTGTGGCGAGATCCAGTCGATCGTGCCCACGAAGGTTTCATCCGGCAGTGGCCGCACCGTGAAGCGCACTTTTTGGCCTGCTTCCAACACCGGCAAGGCTTGCTCGGCCACATCGATCATCAACCACATTCGCGTGTTATCGACGACATGGATCGGGGTTTCGTTGGCGCTCAGCGTTTGGCCGGCGACCAAGTCGCGTTTCGCGACGACGCCATCGCGTGGCGACGAAAGTTCCAGTCGCGACAAGGGCTCGTCCCCGCCACTGCTAATGGCGTCGACCGCCGCATTGTCTAGGCCGTAGAGCTTGAGCTCAGCACGCTTGGCGCGTCGCTCGGCCTTGGCTTGTTCGTATGCGGCACGAGACTCGGCCAAATCCGAATCACTCACGATCTGATCCGCAGCCAATTTGCGGTCTCTCGCATAGGCGGCCTGGCGCGTGTTGAAGCGCGCGGCCGCGGTGAGATATGCCGCCTTTTCCTTGCCTAAAGCGACACTGTCGAGTACTGCAAGCGTTTCACCGCGCGATACTGCTTCACCCAGATCCGCCGATACCTCGACCACCTTGGCTTGCAATCGCGGGCCCACACGAGCGACGCGGTCAGCATCGAAATGCAGAGTCGCTGGGGCTTGGATCGACGCGTTCGCCGTACCGCTCTCTGCCGGGCCGGTGGCGATATCCAATTGCTCAAATTGCTCGGCGCTAAGCTTGACGCGATCCGGATTTTCTTCGCCGTGCCCCTCGTGGCCACCTTCGCCTTCGCCCTGAGCTGATTCGTGTGCGCCTTTTTCGGCGTCGCCGTGTTCCTCTCCTTCGTGGCGGGCTTCGTCGTGATCTGCATGATCGCTTTCTTGCGCTTGCGCCGACCCGGCGGTCTGCGGCCCTTCGGCGTCGCCGCTGTTGGAGTTACAGCCCGTTAGCAAGAAAATCGCAGCGAGCAGTAGAACGGGGATTCGGATGTGCCTCATGGATTTCTGTCTATTCATTGCGATGCTCCGCGGCTGTCCATCACGAGCAAACCACCCGTGGCGCGCTCTAGATCGGTGCCGGCCGTAACCAGCGCGCCAAGCGCGTCGAGGTAGTCGCGGCGCACATCAAAAAGGTTGTTCTGCGCAGAGGTAATCGCGGTTGCCCCCACCTTGCCGGCTGCGAATGAGCGTCGGGTGAGCTCCAGAGAACTCTCCGCGGCCTCTAAAACCGCATCACTTAGCGCATCTGCTCGTTCGCGCCCGGCGTCATATGCACTGATGGCCGAAAGCACCTGCAGTCGAACCTCGCGCTGAAGGTTGTCCTGATCGAGCTGTGCTTGCGCTAGATCAGCGGTCGCAATCTGGCGCTCGCCTTCATAGCGATCCAGCAGCGGCAGCTCGAAACCAACACCGCCGCCGGTGATATCCGAGCCACCTTTGTCACGACCACCCGCTTCCTCGCGGTAAAAACCGAACACGGTGAGGTTCGGTATGATTTCGCGATTGGCGAGCGACAATTCCTTTCGAGCGGCAATCACGCGCGACGCAGCGGCCTGCAAGTCCGTGCGCCGCTCGACGGCGC
>NZ_CAXGSH010000125.1:0-7873 GCF_964012375.1 uncultured Salinisphaera sp. | reverse complement strand
CGTCGGCGTAGCGAATACCCTTGCCCTTGTAGGGCTCCGGCGGACGGTAGTTGCGGATCTCGGCGGCGGCCTGACCGACCACCTGCTTGTCCGCACCCGTAAGCACGATTTCGGTATTGCTCGGCGTCGCAACGGTCACGCCCTGCGGCATTTTGTAAGCCACCGGATGCGACAGGCCCAGCGACAGGTTCAGGGTGTCGCCCTGGGCCTGGGCACGATAGCCCACGCCCACCAGCTCGAGCTTGCGCTCGAAGCCTTCGCTGACGCCTTTAACCATGTTCGCGACCGTCGCACGCACCGTTCCGGCCATTGCCATATTCGGCTTGCGGCCGGTGGGCTTGGCGGTGGCGGCACCGTCGGCGACCTCGACATCGACGCCGTCCGGCAGTCGAAAGCTGAGTTCGCCGTTCTTGCCCTTCACCCGCACGTCGCGCTCGGCGACGTTGCACTCAACGCCGCTGGGCAAGCTCACCGGGGCTTTAGCTACTCTGGACATATTCGAACTTCCTGTGCGTTGCTCGACGTGCCTTACGACACGTAGCAGAGAATCTCGCCGCCATGACCAGCCTCACGGGCCGCACGGTCGGTCATCACGCCCTGCGACGTGGACACGATCGAGATACCGAGGCCACCGACAACCGTGGGCACTTCCTTCTTGCCCCGATAGACGCGCAGACCGGGCTTGGACACCCGCTCGATGTGCTCGATCACGCCGTGGCCCTGGAAGTACTTGAGCGCCACGCGCAAACGCGGCTTCCCGTCCAGGTCGACGGTTTCGAATCCGGAGATGTAGCCTTCGTCCTGCAGCACCTGGGCGATCGCCAGTTTCAGCTTGGACGAGGGCATTTCGACGCTTTCCTTATCTGCCGACTGCCCGTTACGGATACGGGTCAACATGTCGGCGATGGGGTCAGTCATACTCATGCGTACCGATACCTTTTCTGTGGCCTACCAGGAGGACATAACGAGACCGGGCACTTCACCGCGCATTGCGGCTTCCCGCAATTTGTTACGCGAGAGCCCGAACTTGCGGTAAACACCGCGCGGACGACCGGTCGCCTGACAACGACGCGTCACCCGTGTCGGGCTGGCATCGCGCGGCAGCGCCTGCAGTTCCTGCGCAGCGGCGAAACGCTCTTCAGGCGTCGCCTCCGGGTCGTTGATACGTTCCTTGATCGCGGCGCGCTTTTCGGCGTACTTCGCCACCAGCTTCATGCGCTTGCGATCGCGGGCGATCATGCTTTTCTTTGCCATACTTGGGGTCTCCGGGGCCGGTTACTTGCGGAACGGGAAATTGAACCCGTCCAGCAGCGCGCGCCCCTCTTCGTCGTTCTTGGCCGAGGTCGAGATCACGATATCCATACCGCGAAGCGCATCGACCCGGTCGTAATCGATTTCCGGGAACACGATCTGCTCACGGATACCGAGGCTATAGTTGCCACGCCCGTCGAACGCGCGCGGATTCAACCCACGAAAGTCACGGATACGCGGCAGCGATACGTTCACCAGCCGATCCAGAAACTCGTACATCTGGGTGCGACGCAGCGTCACCTTGCAGCCGATCGGCCAACCCTCGCGGATCTTGAAACCGGCCACCGACTTGCGTGCCCGGGTCATCACCGGCTTCTGGCCGGCGATCTTGGCCATATCAGCCATCGCCGACTCGATCACCTTGCGATCGGACACCGCTTCGCCCACACCCATATTGAGCGTGATCTTGGTGACACGCGGCGCCGCCATCGGGCTGCTGAAGCCAAATTGCTCCATCAGCTTGGGTACGATTTGATCGGCATACACCGATTTCAAGCGCGCGGGATGTTTGCTCGTATTTTCCATGGCGTTTTCCATGTCGTTCACCTACGCGTCGACCACTTCGCCGGACGATTTGTAGATACGGACCTTGCGCCGATCCGAACCTTCGCCCAGCCACTTGAAACCGACCCGTTCGCCCTTCTGGGTGTCCGGGTTGTACAGCATCACGTTCGAAACATGCAGCGGCATTTCCCGCTCTTCGATGCCGCCCTGGATGCCCTGATTCGGGTCCGCACGGACATGCTTTTTCGCAATGTTGATGCCTTCGACAACGACCTTGTCCTCGAGTACACGGTTGACCGTGCCGCGACGACCGCGATCCTTGCCGCTGATCACGATGACTTCGTCACCGCTACGAATCTTTCTGGAGCTCATAGAACCTCCGGCGCAAGCGAGATGATGCGCATGAACTTCTCACGCAGCTCGCGCGTGACCGGCCCGAAAATACGGGTGCCGATCGGCTCGTTGTTGTTGTTGAGCAGCACGGCGGCGTTGTTGTCGAAGCGGATCAGCGATCCGTCGTTGCGACGAACACCGTGACGTGTACGCACGACCACCGCGTTCATCACTTCGCCTTTCTTGACACGACCACGCGGGATCGCGTCCTTGACGCTGACCTTGATGATGTCGCCAACGCGCGCGTAACGACGATGCGAGCCGCCCAGCACCTTGATGCACTGGACGCGGCGCGCGCCGCTGTTATCGGCGGCATTGAGTACCGATTCTGTCTGGATCATGGCTGTCGTTTATCCTGCGGTATCGAATTCGCCGGCCTTCTCGACCACGCGCCGCAGCGACCACGCCTTGCGGCGGGACACCGGGCGACCCTCAGCGATTTCAACGAAATCGCCCACTTGGCAAGTATTCTCCGGATCGTGCGCCTTGAGACGCGTACTCCGACGGATGTACTTGCCGTACAGCGGGTGCTGCGTGCGCCGCTCGATGAGCACGACAATGGTCTTGTCCATCGCGTTACTCACGACCTTGCCGGCCAGAACGCGCTGACGCTTGTCCTGCTCGGCGGCGGTGCTGTTGTTTTCGCTCGTTTCGCTCATGGCTCAACTGTTCCTATTTGCCGGCTTCGCGCAGCACGGTCTTGATGCGCGCGATGTCACGACGAATGACGCCGAACTGATGGGTCTGCGACAGCTGGCCCGTGGCCTGCTGCATGCGCAGGTTGAACTGCTCGCGACGCAGCGAGAGCAATTCCTTTTCTAGATCTTCAGGCGATTTCTCGCGCAGTTCTTTCGCTTTCATCTTCGCCTCTACAGAATCTTGCGTTCGACAAAGGCCGTCTTCACCGGCAGCTTCGACGCCGCCAGGCGGAAGGCTTCCTGGGCGACTTCGCGGCTCACGCCTTCCATTTCGTAAAGCATGGAGCCGGGCTGCACCTTGGCCACCCAGAACTCGACGTTGCCCTTGCCCTTACCCATACGAACCTCGATGGGCTTCTTGGTAACCGGCTTGTCGGGAAACACGCGAATCCAGGTCTTGCCGCCACGCTTGATGTGACGGGTCATGGCACGACGCGCCGCTTCGATCTGGCGTGCGGTCAGGCGACCACGTTCGACCGCCTTCAGGCCGTACTCGCCGAAGCTCACGGCATTACCGCGCTGGGCCAGACCACGGTTGCGGCCTTTCTGAACCTTGCGGAACTTGACTCGTTTCGGTTGCAACATGGTTGTTTACCCCGCGGCCGCGCCGGTATCGGCGGGCTTTTCTTCGATCTTGGGATCGGTGTCGAACACTTCGCCCTTGAAGATCCAGACCTTGACGCCGAGAACGCCGTAGGTGGTCTTGGCTTCAGCCAGGCCGTAGTCGATGTCGGCACGCAGCGTATGCAGCGGCACGCGGCCGTCGCGATACCATTCCGTACGCGCGATTTCGGCACCGTTGAGACGGCCGGCGACGTTAACGCGGATACCGCCCGCACCCAGGCGCATGGCGTTGCCCACCGCGCGCTTCATGGCGCGACGGAACATGATGCGGCGCTCGAGCTGCTGGGCGATATTCTGGGCCACGAGCAGGGCGTCGAGCTCCGGACGGCGAATCTCTTCGACCGACAGATGCACGGGCACGCCCATGCGCTCGGACACTTCCGAACGCAGCTTGTCGATATCCTCGCCCTTCTTGCCGATGACGATGCCCGGACGCGCCGTGTGGATCGTGATCCGCGCGCTACGCGCAGGACGATCGATCTGAATGCGGCTGACCGAGGCATGCGCCAGCTTTTCGCGAATGAAATCACGAATCTCCAGATCCGTGTTCAGCGCGTCGCGATAGCCGGCGTTCTCTGCATACCAGCGCGAGCTCCACTCGGAGGTAATACCGAGACGGAAACCGACAGGATGTACTTTATGACCCATATCTTTATCCGTTTACTTGTCTGCGACGCGAATCGTCACGTGACTCGTACGCTTGAAAATCCGATCGGCGCGACCGCGGGCTCGAGGCTTCATCCGTTTCATGGTCGGACCTTCGTCAACCATGATGGTGGATACCTTGAGCTCGTCGATATCGGCGCCTTCATTGTGCTCGGCGTTGGCAACTGCCGACTCGAGCACCTTGCGCACGATATGCGCCGCTTTCTTGCTCGAAAACTGCAGCGTTTCCAACGCACGCTCGACCGGCATGCCCCGCACCTCATCGGCAACAAGACGAACCTTCTGCGGCGAGATACGCGCGAAACGAAGTTTGGCGAACGATTCCATATTAATAAGTCCTCGCCTTAACCCTTGCGGTCGCCCAGGTGACCCTTGAAGGTCCGCGTCGGGGAAAACTCGCCAAGCTTGTGGCCGACCATGTTTTCCGACACGAACACCGGCACGTGCTGACGACCGTTGTGCACGGCAATCGTCAGGCCGATCATGTCGGGCGTCACCATCGAGCGACGCGACCAGGTTTTGATCGGCCGCTTGGTGCTGCTGTTCGCGGCTGCTTCCACCTTGGCGGCGAGATGCAGGTCGACGAACGGGCCTTTCTTGATTGAACGGGGCATAGCTATTCCTGTGCCTTTATAAAACGCGGCTTACCGCTTCTTACGCTTGACGCTGCGACGAACGATCATGCCGTCGGTGCGCTTGTTAGCACGCGTCTTGAAACCCTTGGTCTTCCAACCCCAGGGGCTGGTCGGATGACGACCGCCACTGGTCCGGCCTTCACCACCACCATGCGGGTGATCCACCGGGTTCATCGCCACGCCACGGACGGTCGGGCGACGACCACGCCAGCGCGTCGCGCCGGCCTTGCCGAGCTGACGCAGGCTGTGCTCGTAGTTGCCAACTTCGCCAACCGTGGCCCGGCAGTTGATGTGTACACGTCGCGTCTCGCCGGACTTCAAGCGAAGAACGGCATACTCACCGGCACGCGCAGCGACCTGCACGGCAGCGCCGGCGCTGCGGCCGAGCTGCGCACCCTTGCCGGGGCGCATTTCAACGCAGTGCACCGTCGTGCCCACCGGAATGCTTGCCAGCGGCAGAGCATTGCCCGGGCGGATCGGCGACTGCGGACCCGACATGATCTTGGTGTCCACCGTCACGCCGCGCGGCGCGATGATGTAGCGACGCTCGCCATCCGCGTAGCACAGCAGCGCGATATTCGCGCTACGGTTCGGGTCGTATTCCAGACGCTCGACCTTGGCCGGCACGCCGTCCTTGTCGCGTTTGAAGTCGACCAGACGATAATGCTGACGATGACCGCCACCACGATGCCGAACGGTGATGCGGCCGTTGTTGTTACGACCGCCCTGCTTATGCTTCTTGACGACAAGCGACGACTCGGGCTTGCCGGTATGCAGCGTCGCATCCTTGACGCTGACGACAAAGCGACGACCCGCGGATGTCGGCTTGGCTTTCTTGAGTGCCATAGTTTCTTACCTTTTGGCGCTTGCTATGAGCGCTTACTGGGTGGCGCCGTCGAGGAAATCGATTTCCTCGCCCTGAGCCAACGTGACATAGGCCTTCTTCCAGCCACTGCGCACGCCGGGCCGACCGCGAAACCGTTTCAGCTTCGGCTTGGCATTAACCGTCGTAACGCCTTCGACCTTGACGTCGAACAGCGCAGCGACCGCCGCCTTGATCTCGGGCTTCGTCGCCGTCTTTGCGACTTCGAAGACCACCTGATTATGTGCGTCCGCGACCACCGTGCTCTTTTCAGAGATATGGGGCGCGCGCAGAATCTGGAAAATGCGTTCCTGGTTCATTGCAGCCAACCTTCAAGGGCGCGCAGCGCCTCTTCCGTGATGAGCACTTTCTCGGCACCGACCAGAACCACCGGATCCAGCGCATTGACCGCGACTACATCCAGCCCGACGACGTTGTTGGCCGAATAGCCCAGCTTGTCGTCGACTTCCGAGACGACGATGAGACCGCGCGGCTCGCAATCCTGATCCGCAAGAGCCTTGATCAGACCCTTGGTGCTACGAGCCTCCAGCGCCGGCGCCTCGATGACCGCGAGACGATCCTGGCGCAGCAGCTCGGAGACGATCGCGCTCATGCCGGCGCGATACATCTTGCGGTTGACCTTCTGCGCATAATCACGCGGAGTCGCCGCAAAGGTCACGCCGCCGCCGGTCCAGATCGGACTACGAATGGTGCCGGCACGGGCACGACCGGTGCCTTTCTGGCGCCAGGGCTTCTTGCCGCCACCGCTGACCGCGGCACGGTTTTTCTGCGCCTTGGTGCCCGCACGCGAGCCGGCGAGGTAGGCCGTGACGATCTGATGAACCAGATCCTTGTTAAACGGGCGCGCGAAGATAGCGTCGGAAACCGATACCGTCTTGCCGCCTGCTGCCAAATTAAGTTCCATGACTTATGCCTGTCGTAAAAGTCGGGCCTAGCCGGCCTTCTTGACCGCGGGACTGATGACCACGTCACCGCCCTTCGCGCCCGGAACGCCGCCCTCGATCAGAATCAGGTTGCGCTCGGCATCCACGCGGACAACCCGAAGGTTCTGTACCGTGGTGCGCGCATTACCCAGCTGACCGGCCATTTTCTTGCCCTTGAACACGTGACCGGGCGACTGGTTCTGACCGATGGAACCCGGCGCACGATGCGCCTTGGAGTTACCATGCGACATGCGCTGCGAACGGAAGTTATGACGCTTGATAACGCCGCCATAACCCTTACCGATCGAACGGCCAACCACGTCTACGATCTGACCTTCCGCGAACAGCGAAACCGTCAGCTCGCCACCCACGGCCAGCTCAACCTGCTCCGCCTCGGCCGGCTCTTCGCCTTCTGCGGCCGGCTGCGGCGCTGCAACCGGCACAGTCGGCCAGTCACCCTCAACGCGGAATTCCCACAGGCCGCGCCCTGCTTCGACGCCGGCCTTCTTGAAGTGACCTGCCGCCGCCTTGGTTACGCGACTTGCACGCCGCGTGCCCGTGGTGACCTGCACCGCGCGATAGCCGTCACTGTCGCCGTCCTTCATCTGGACAACGCGATTCGGCTCGACCTCGACGACCGTTACCGGAACGGACACGCCGTTTTCGTCGAAAACGCGAGACATGCCGCGCTTGCGACCTACCAATCCAATAGCCATGTGTTAAGTACCTTCTCGCTTATCGCCACTCGCTAGAGGGGGCGACAGTTCAAGTTTGGTTGCATCCAGTAAACGAAGCCCGCGTGATGCGGGCTTCGTTCGCCAGGGCCGCGGACTATACCAGACCGCAACCGATTTGTCTCGGTCTTACTGCAATTTAATTTGGACGTCGACGCCCGCAGCAAGATCCAGCTTCATAAGTGCGTCCACGGTCTTCTCCGTGGGCTCCACGATATCCATCATGCGCTTGTGCGTACGGATCTCGTACTGGTCCCGCGCGTCCTTGTTGACGTGCGGCGAGATCAGGATCGTGTAGCGCTCCTTGCGGGTCGGCAGCGGGATCGGGCCATGCACCTGCGCACCGGTGCGCTTGGCGGTTTCCACGATCTCACGGGCCGACTTGTCGATCAGACGATGATCGAAGGCCTTGAGACGGATACGAATGTTCTGACTTGCGGCCATGTTTATTCCGTAATCTTGGTCACGACGCCGGCACCCACGGTGCGGCCGCCTTCACGAA
>NZ_CAXGSH010000124.1:0-8077 GCF_964012375.1 uncultured Salinisphaera sp. | reverse complement strand
CGCACCGTCTGTGAGGACTCGAACGCGATCCGTGAGAGGTTTATGCAGAGCTTCCCTAGGGCGCCGGGGCTGCCGCGCAGCCGCGCCGCTGTGGGACAATGCCGGTCAGGCTTTTCAACCGTGCGACGTCATGATTCAACCTGCCACGCATCAGATCATCAAGACCGAAGAAGCACCGGGTGCCATCGGCGCCTATTCGCAGGCCGTGCAGGCCGGCGATACGGTCTATATCTCCGGCCAGATTCCGCTGGATCCGGCGACCGGCGACCTGGTCGAGGGCGATATCGAAGCCCAGATCGAGCGGGTATTCGACAATATCGAAGCCGTGGCCCGGGCGGCCGGCGGCACGTTCGCGCACGTGGTGAAGTTCACCATCTATTTGACCGATATGGACAACTTCGGCGCCGTGAACGCGGTCATGGAGCGCAAGCTGGCCAAGCCCTATCCGGCCCGTGCTGCCGTAGGCGTGGCTGCATTGCCCAAGGGCGCTGCCGTAGAGGCCGATGCCATCCTCGTGCTCGGCTGACAAGGCCGCCAAGAAAACGCGCTACAGCGCGAGCGATTCCTGCAAACGCCTGAACGGCGTCGGACCCAAGCTCGTCGACAAGCTCGCGACGCTGGGTATTGCCAGTATCGGCGATGTGCTGCTGCACCGGCCGACGCGCTACGAAGACCGTACCCGCGTCACCCCGGTAGGCGAAATGATCGCGCAGGGCCTGCCCGTGGTAGCGGTGGTTCGTATCGAGGCCGCCGAGGTGCGCCGCGGCCGCCGGCGCAGCCTGTTGGTGAGTACCACCGATGGGCAGGCGCGCCTGTGGCTGCGCTTCTTTCACTTTGCGCCGGCCCAGCAGGCGCGGCTGGTGGCCGGCACGTGGCTGCGCGTGTTCGGCGAGCCGCGCCCCGGGGTATATGGCCTCGAGATCGTGCATCCCGAGTACCAGATCGTGGACGACGCAGCCGCGGGCCACGACTTCACGCCCGAGCTGCGTGCGGTGTATCCGGCCACCGCCGGGGTCACCCAGCCGCGGCTTCGTGATATGGCCGACCAGGCGCTGGCCCTGCTGGATACGCCCGGTTTCTGGCCCGATGCGCTGCCCGCCGATCTGGGTCGCGAGCTGGCCGCGGCGGGAATCGATATCGATATCGCCGCGGCGCTGCGCTGTATCCATCGGCCCGCGCCGAACGAGGATCTGGCCGCCTTGATCGAGGGTCGCCACCCGGCGGTGACCCGGCTGGCATTCGAGGAGCTGTTGGGCCATCAACTGGGGCTGCGCAGCCGACGCCGTGAGGTCAAGACCGAACGCGCGCCGGTGCTCGGCGATGCGGGCCGCGGGCTGAGCCCGCTGTTCGAGCAGCTGGGCTTTTCGCCCACCAATGCCCAGCGCCGGGTGATTGGCGAAATTCTGGCCGATATGGCCGTGGCCCATCCGATGCTGCGCCTGATCCAGGGCGACGTCGGCTCGGGCAAGACCGTGGTCGCTGCAGCCGCGGTGCTGACCGCGATCGAGAACGGCTGGCAGGCGGCGTTCATGGCGCCGACCGAACTGCTGGCCGAACAGCACTATGCGAATCTGGCCGGCTGGCTGGAGCCGCTCGGGGTACAGGTGTTGCTGGTGACCGGCCGGCGCCGCCGCGATGACGCGCTGCTCGCGCCCATACGCGACGGCGAGCCGGTGGCGGTGGTGGGCACCCATGCGCTGTTTCAGGCGTCGTTGGATTTCGGGCGGCTGGGCCTGTGCGTGATCGACGAACAGCATCGCTTCGGGGTGGATCAGCGCCTGGCCCTGCGCAACAAGGCCGCCGCCGGCGGATTGACCGCGCATCAGCTGATCATGACCGCCACGCCCATCCCGCGCACCCTGGCGATGAGCGCGTACGCCGACCTGGATACCTCGGTGATCGACGAGCTGCCGCCCGGGCGTACCCCGGTGGTGACGGTGGCCGTTCCCAACACCCGCCGCGACGAAGTGGTCGAACGCATCGGCCGCGCGGTCGCCGACGGGCGCCAGGTCTATTGGGTATGTACGCTCATCGAGGCCAGCGACAAGCTCGAGGCCCAGGCGGCGGAAGCGGCGGCCGAGGCGTTGTCCGAGGCCCTGCCGGGGGTGCAGGTGTCGCTGGCGCACGGGCGTATGAAGGCCGCGGCCAAGCAAAAGGCCATGCAGGCCTTCAAGAAAGGTGCGATCGATGTACTGGTGGCCACCACCGTGATCGAGGTGGGCGTGGACGTGCCCAATGCCTCGCTGATGATCATCGAAAACGCCGAACGACTCGGTCTGGCCCAGCTGCACCAGCTGCGCGGGCGCGTAGGGCGGGGCTCGGTGGAAAGTCATTGTGTGCTGCTCTACCAGCCGCCGCTATCGGAGACGGCGCGCAAACGCCTGTCCGCGCTGCGTGAAACCGGTGACGGCTTTGCCATTGCACGGGCCGACCTGGAGCTGCGCGGGCCGGGCGAGGTGTTGGGCACGCGCCAGACCGGAGCGGCGAGTTTTCGTATTGCCGATCTGGTACGCGACGGGGTGTGGGTAGAAAAAGCGCTGACCGCAGCCGACGATGTGCTGGCTTATCACCCCCGCGAGGCGGCCACGCTCATCGAGCGCTGGGCGGGCGGTCGCGGTGGCTATGCCGGCGTCTGACAACCGACGCCATACATGAGCGCACCTGAAACGCAGCCGGCCGCGTTAAAGCAAAGACTTGTTTATGAAAAGAGTTCAGCATGCGGCGTGAGCATCGAGCCACCTGGCCATCGAACGATCGGTCTGTCGTCTTGTTCGTATTCCTTGCCGGACACCCTGCCTGCTTGAACACAGCCGACGGCGTTTCATTCATAATCGAAAACGCGGATAGGCTGGCGCGTGGGCAACCCGCGCCTGCAGCCCATACTCCCCTTTAGCCATAATCGAGACGGGAAAAGCCCGGCGTGAAACTGCTCGTTCGCCTACGTAATCTGCTTCAGTTCCAGCTCGAGCAATTCATGCTGCGCGGGGTGCTCTCGCGGCTGCTGGTCATCGCCTGTGCGATGGTGCTTATCGCCGTGAGCGCCGGGCTGCTCGTCTACAACGTGCCGCATATCGGCGAGGCCGGCGAAGAGGGCGATCCCGGTTCCGCAATCTGGTGGGCGTTTCTAAGGCTCACCGATTCCGGCTATCTCGGCGATGACGAAGGAACCCTGCTGCGGACGGTGTCGACCACGCTCACCATACTGGGTGTGGTGCTGTTTGTCGGTGCGCTGATTGCGACCATGACGCAGTGGCTCGACGACACCATCGAAACGCTCGAGGCCGGCTATACGCCCATTGCCAAGAACAACCATATCCTCATTCTCGGCTGGAGCAGTCGTACCGCGGGTATGGTCGAGAACCTCGTGCAGTCACAGGCGCGGGTCAAGCGCTTTCTGGACCGGCACGGCGGTGGCCGTCTGCATATCGTGATTCTGGCCGAGCGGGTCAATACCGGCATGGCCCAGGAGCTCAAGGACCGCCTGGGGCGGCGCTACGACGCGCGGCGCATCACGCTGCGGTCGGGTACGCCGCTGCGGGCCGATCATCTGCGTCGGGTCGATTTCGAGCATGCCGCCGCGGTCATCCTTGCCGGCCGCGAGTTCGACGGCGACGGCGCGGGCGACGAAGCCACCATCAAGACCCTGATCAACGCCACCGGCAGCAGTGAAGACAAGCTGCCGCTGGTGGTGGCCGAAGTCTTCGACGCCAACCATCTGGCCACCGCGGCCCGTGCCTATGCCGGCGAAGCCGAGCTCATCGGCGCCGGACGCATCGTCGCCCGACTGCTCGCCCAGAACACCCGTAATCGCGGCCTGTCGTGGGTTTATGGCGAATTGCTCAACGGTAAGGATGAACAGATATTCGTGCGCGAATGCCCAAGCCTGGTCGGCGAGCGCCTGGTCGACGTGGCCGGCTGTTTCGACAAGGCGGTATTGCTCGGCGCGGCGCGCGACGGCGCGCTCATCCCGGTTCATCGTGAAGATGGCGAACGCGTTCGCGACGGCGACCGGCTTGCGTTTATCGCCCGCGCCTTCGATGACTGCGCGCCTACCGGCGCGCCGGAGACGGTGATTACGGCCAGCCCGGTCGAGCGGAGCGAGCGGGCCGCGCGCAGCCGGGGCCATCGGCGCGTGCTGGTGCTGGGTTGGAACCGCAAGCTGCCGTCGCTGTTGGCCGAGTTCGAGGTTTATCGGCGGGAAAGCGTGACCATCGATGTCTTCTCGCTGCGCCCGATCGCCGAGCGCGAAACGCTGCTGGCCCGCCAGGGGGTACGGTTCGCGCATGCCAGCGTGCGCCAGATCGAGGGCGATTTCACGTCCTACCACGACCTGGGTCGGCTCTCGCTTGCCGACTACGACAACATCATCCTGCTGGCCAGCGATTGGCTGGGGTCGGCGGAGGCCGCGGACGCGCGTATGGTCATGGGCTATCTGGTGCTGGCCCAACAGCTCGAAAAGGTCGATCAGCCGCCGTTTACGCTGGTCGAAACCATGTCGGCCGAGAACGCGGCGTTGTTCGATGCGCCGCACGTCGAGCGCCTGATTTCGCCCGCTATTCAGTCCAGCCTGTTGACCCAGGTAGCGCTACGCCGCGAGTTGCACTGGGTGATGGAAGAGCTGTTCGGCGCGGGCGGCGCCGAAGTGGTATTTCGCGACGCGTCCCGTCTGGGCTTGGCGGGTGGCGACGACAGTTTCGAAACGCTGCGCCGTGCCCGCGCCGGCGAAGACGAAATTCTGCTCGGCGTCATGCGTGGCCCGGAGACGGCTCAGCCGCGGCTGCAGCTCAACGTGCGCGATAAACATGTGCCGCTAAACCTCAAGGCCGGCGACGAACTGGTGGTGCTGGCGGTGCCGGCTGCGGCGCTGAGCGCTGGCGAGGTGGGTTAGGCGAGCCGTGTCGGCCGCATTGCACGCCTGGGTTGGCGTCATCGCTGCTCAGAGCCAGCCCCTGCGCCGAAAAAATACCAGCATGCCGACCACCAGCGCGCCCATGAGTCCGAGCACGATCGGGTAGCCGTAGCGCCAGCCCAGCTCCGGCATGTTCCAGGGGCTGGCGGTATCGAAGTTCATGCCATAGACGCCCACGATGAACGACAGCGGCATGAAGACGGTGGCAATGAGCGTGAGCACGCGCATGATGTCGTTGAGCCGCATGGAGGCCAACGACAGATGCGTGTCCAGCAGGGCGCCCGTGGCATCGTGATAACTGTCGATGAGATCCACCACGCGTCGGGCGTGGTCCTGTATGTCCCGGATATAGGGCCGGTTTTCGATATGGATCGCGGGGTGGTCGCTGGTGAGCCAGCGCTGGATCATCTCGTTCTGGGCACGCATCGTCTTGCCCAGCGTGCTCAGGGCACGGCGCAGGTCGTGAATGGTGCCGATCAGATCGTGCGTGCGCGTTTCGAATATTTCGTCTTCCAGGCGATCGAGGCGCTCGCCGTAGGCCGCGACCACGTCGAAAGCGCTGTCGACCACGACATCGGCCAGCGCATGGCCCAGATGCTCGGCGCGGGCGCTGCTCTGGCCCATCGTGATTGGATCAGTCGCCAGGTGCATACGTTCGCGTACCGGGGCGAACAGATCGTGCCGGCCGGCATGAAAGCTCAGTACGAAGCCGTCGCCGATGAACAGGCTGACCTGCTCGATGGTCAGCCGCGTCTCCGGCTGGCCGTAGCCGCTGGCTGCCGGCACCACCGGCAAGGCGAGGGTAATGAAGATGAGGTTGCGATAAGGGTCGAGTTTGGGCCGCTGGCCGTGGTTGTGAACGTCTTCCAGGGCGAGCGGGTGCAGATGAAAGCGCTCGCCCAGGCGGGCGAGATCCGCGGGCGGCACGTCGCCCTCGAAATGCAGCCAGTGCAGCGTGCTGCCCTCGACCAGGGCGCCCAGCGCCTCGTCCAGGGTGGTGGCCATGCGTTCACGGGTCGGCCGGCCGGCGTCAAGCGACAGGGCATGAACCGTCAGCGCATCGTTGCTGGCCGGGTCGGCATGTTCGACGAGCGCACCGGGGCGCGTACCCGGCTTAGGGTGGCGTATATGGATATGGCGCAGCATGGCGCCAAGCCTTCAATGCCGCCGCGCGCGCGTCAAGTGCCAGAGTTCGCGCACGCCGCCTATGCACGTGCGACCGCATACAGATCAACGCGCTGCGCGCCGGCGCGGCGCAAACAGGCGGCCAGGGCGCGCACGGTATGTCCGGTGGTGACCACGTCATCGACGATGGCGACATGCGCACCGTGCAAGTCACGACGGCATACGAAGGCGTTGCGCACGTTGGCACGGCGCGCGCTGGCCGCCAGCGTGCTCTGACGCTCGGTGGCCAGACGTCGCTCGATACCCTGTGCCGCGATCGGCACGGCCAGTGGCTCGGCCAGACGGCGGGCGATTCGTTCGGCCTGATTGAAGCCGCGTTTGCGCAGGTTCTTTGCGTGCAGGGGAACGGGCACGAGGTAGTCAGGACGGCACATGTCGGCTGCCCCGATACGCTCGGCCAGCAGATCGCCCAAAAGCCGCGCATGCGGCATACGCGCACTGAATTTAAGCCGGGTGACCAGCCAGTCCGCCGGGGGGCGATAGTGCAGCGACGCGATGGCACGTTCGGCCAGCGGACGCTTTCGACAATCCGGGCATATCCGATCAGCGGTCAGCTCCGATAGCGCCAGCGCACAATGCCGGCAGGCCGAGCCAAGCCAGGGCAGTTCGGCCTTGCACTCCACACAGATATCCTGTTCCAGCGATGCCGGGGCATGGCACAGCACGCAGGCCGGCCCGAGCAGAAGTGACTGTATATTTTGTGACCATCTGTAAAGGAAAGGCATTTTTCCTGCTTGACAGTGGCTGGCGCTTGGCCAACCCTTTTACGCTCTTGAATCCTGAGTCGATATTGCCATGACCGAATCTGCGGATACCGCCGTTCTTCGCCACGACTGGCGCGCCGACGAGGTACAGGCCTTGTTCGCGCTGCCGTTCGCGGACCTGATCTATCGTGCCCAGAGCGCGCATCGCGCGCATTTCGACGCCAATGAGGTGCAGTTGTCGACGCTGATGTCGATCAAGACCGGGGCCTGTCCGGAAGACTGTGCCTACTGCCCGCAGAGCGTGCGTTTTGATACCGGACTGGAGCGCGAGGCGCTGTTACCGCTGGAGCAGGTCCGAGACGCGGCCCAGCGCGCACGCGCGGCCGGTGCCACGCGGTTCTGCATGGGCGCGGCCTGGCGCAGCCCCAAGGATCGCGATCTGGAAAAGGTCATCGACATGGTGCAGGCGGTCAAGGACGAAGGCCTGGAAACCTGCGTGACGCTGGGCATGCTCAAGGCCCGCCAAGCAGAGAAACTCAAGGCCGCCGGGCTCGACTACTACAACCACAATCTCGATACCTCGCCCGAGTACTATCAGGACATCATCACCACGCGGACCTACGAGGATCGGCTGGATACGCTCGGGCACGTGCGCGACGCGGGAATCAAGGTCTGCTGCGGCGGCATCGTGGGCATGGGCGAGACACCGCTGGATCGCGCCGAGCTGCTGTGCCAGCTGGCGAACCTGCCGGAACACCCCCAGAGCGTGCCGATCAACAATCTGGTACAGGTTGAAGGCACGCCGCTGCACGGCGTGGATCCCATCGACGAGCTCGACTTCGTGCGCACGATCGCCGTGGCCAAGATCATGATGCCGGCTTCCTATGTGCGGCTGTCCGCCGGGCGTGAGCAGATGTCGGAGGCCACCCAAACGCTGTGCTTTCTGGCCGGCGCGAACTCGATCTTCTACGGCGATCAGCTGCTGACCACGTCGAATCCGGCCCACCTGAAGGATCTCGCGCTGCTCGAAAAGCTCGGCATGAAGCCGGAGGCTTCGCCCAAATACAGCGATATCGAGGCCGGGCAGGCGCCCAGCGCTGAAGCCGCACCGCAGGGCTGCCGAGCGGCGGCAACGGCCGGCGCATCGTGACGCAGACGCTGGCAGCGCATTGTCGCGAACGGCTGGCCGCGGTCAGGGCGGCCGAGCGCTTTCGCCGTCGGCGCGTGATCGAGGGCGCGCATGCGCCGCAAGTGGTCGCAGACGGCCAGCGCTGCGTTA
>NZ_CAXGSH010000123.1:0-9131 GCF_964012375.1 uncultured Salinisphaera sp. | reverse complement strand
TTATTCAGAGCTTCCCTAGTCCAACACGCGTAGCGTCACGGGTGCTACGCCGCTACGAATCATGTCGATCTTTTCGGCCGCGCGACGCGACAGGTCGATGATGCGCCCGCGCGTATAGGGTCCGCGGTCGTTGATGGTCACGATAACGCTGCGGCCGTTGTTCTCGTTGGTGACTTCGACGCGACTGCCGAAGGGCAGGCGTCGATGGGCCGCGGTCAGGCGCCTCGAATCGAAGCGGTCACCGCTCGCGGTACGGCGGCCGTCGAAGCTGCTCGCATAATAGGCGGCCTCGCCGCGTTGATAGACGTCGCCTGGCGTGCGCAGGCCGGCGCAACCACTGAGCAACAGGGCGGTAACGCACGCGACAATAAGGCTGATCGGCGCCCAGCGTCGCGACACGGCCGGGTTCTTGCATATCCCGTACAGGCGCCGTTTGGGGGGCGGCGCGCATGGTCGATCATGAGGTGCGAGGGTAGGAGAGTTTGAATTATGCGTCACAAGGTTTTGCTGTTCGATCTGGACGGCACGCTGACGGATCCGCGTGAAGGCATCACCCGCTGCGTACAGTATGCGTTGTCACGCCAGGGGGTTCAGGTCGACGATCTGGGCCGGCTGGAATGTTTCATCGGGCCGCCGCTCAAGCAGTCGTTCATCGAGTTCTATGGTTTCAGCGCCGAGCAGGCACAGGCCGCGGTGGACGACTACCGTGTGCGTTTCGGGCGTATCGGCATGTTTGAGAACGTCCTCTACGAAGGGATCGTGGAACTGCTTTGCGCCCTCAAGAGCAGCGGCCGACAGCTGTTCGTGGCCACTTCCAAGCCGTGGTTCTATGCGCGCCCGATCGTGCAGCATTTCGAACTGGATCGCTATTTCTGCAGCGTTTACGGTAGCGAACTCGACGGCCTGCGAACCGAAAAACACGCCCTGATCGCGCATATTCTGCGCGAAGAGGGCATCGACCCGACCGATGCGCTGATGATCGGCGACCGCTGCTTCGATCTGATCGGGGCGCGCCACAACGGGGTGGCAAACGCAGCGGTCGGCTACGGCTACGGCAGCCGTGAGGAACTCGTGGCCGAAGACCCCGACTATTATTTTCCCACGCTGGCCGACCTGCAGCAGACGTTGCTCGCCTGTCGTGCCTGAGGGGCCGTCATTTGCCCATACGCCGGCGTATTGCGCTAGTCTTCATGCTTTGTATTCACAAGGATTACGAAGATGACCGATGCCGATACGCGCACGCCGCTGTCGCAGCTGCTGGCCAGCACGACCTGCGAGAACGACATATGCCATGTGCATGTGCCGGATGACTGGCTGCAGGGGCGCGCTATCTATGGTGGTTTGACCGCCGCGCTGTGCCTGCAGTCGATCTACGACCAGCACGGCTCGGAGCTGCCGCCGCTGCGTAGCGCACTGCTGAGTTTCATCGGCCCGGCCGGCCCGGATGTCACCCTGCGCCCGGTCGTGGTGCGGCAAGGCAAGTCCACCGCGTTCATCACCGTGGATATGCTCAGCGACGACAAGATGGCGGCCCGTGCCACCTTCTGTTTCGGCAAGGCACGGGATTCGCGGGTTGCCCATGCGCATCTCGATGCGCCCGCAGTCGCCGCGCCCGATGCCTGCGACTCGTTCTTTCAGCGCCCCGGGCAGACCGCGCCCAATTTCACCCAGCATTTCGAAGGCCGTTTCGCCGGTGGCTCGATGCCGGTCACCCAATCCGACGATCCACGATATGTCGTCTGGATTCGTCACCGCGACCGCGAAATCGCGCCGGTGGTGGTTGGCCTGGCGGCGCTGGCCGATGCACTGCCGCCGGCCGCGATGGCCAGTTTCTCCGAGATCGCGCCGATCAGCACCATGACCTGGATGTTCGACGTGCTTGACGACGACCCGGCAACCGAGGACGGCTGGTGGCTGAGCCAGAGCGTGGCCAATCACAGCGCCGACGGTTACTCCTCCCAGGCCATGCATGTATGGAACAGCGCCGGCAAGCCGGTGATTGTCGGGCGCCAGAATGTCGCGATCTTTGCGTAGGGCGGCCGCCACAACATTAAGGCCGCGCACGATGACCAGGCGGTAGCAAGGCATTGCGAGTGCGGCATGGGCATGCCGCACGAGCGATAACGCCGGATCGCCAGGGCCTGGTCATCGACCCTGCGTGCAATAGCACATCATGTCTGGTGCGGACACGCGCTAGGTTGGGCCGCTGCCGGGATGCTGGCGTTTGCGCAGTAATCGCCTCGTGCGGCGGCCAACAGGACTCTATCGGCCCATAAGCAGATTAATGTTGGCCAGTTGAGAAAATAATAATTTTCACTGTTTCAGTGGCTTGCCGCACACGCGCGGCGGCAGGCCTTGAATTGCCATGGATTGCGGTTGCGCGCCGCGCTCGGCATTTAGTAAATACAGCCTCCTGGGGCGCTTGCGCGGTGGTCGTTATCGGCGACCGGCGTGAGGCGAAAACAATAACGGGGAGGGGACCATGGCGATCATCGGGTTTGCGAAACGTACGAGTGGCAGCCGGCTATGCATAGCATTGCTGCTGGGTCTGAGTGTGGCCGGCTGTGGCGGCAGCGGCGGCGGAAGTGATGACGGTGGCGGCTCGGGTTCGTCATCGACCAGCCCGATAACCGCGGGCGGTGCCAGCGCTCGCAGCGATGCCGAAACGCTGCATTCCATCATGCCGCGTGGCCTGGCCTTCACGTTCCCGTACAACGGCCAGACCGATGTGCCGCTGAACAGCCAGCTGGTGGTGAAATTCGCCAGCGATCTGCCCGATACCTCGCGCGATTCGCTGGAGCTGCGGGATGCCGCCGGTCGGCGTATCGGCCCGGCGCTGACCGTCGTTCGCGATGACAATCAGCCGCGTATTCTCAGAATCGAAACCCAGGGGCCGCTCAAGCCGGATACCCAGTATCGCGTCGTCGCGACCAAGCGCCTGGACGGCGGCTGGCAGGACGGCGGCTATACCGGATTCAACCCGGGCAACGTGCTGTACGGGTTCACCACGCGGCCCGACGGCTCGCGGCCGGCGGCGAGCGGCTTCAAGGTTCAGGAAGTCACGCCGGGCGAATACAACGCCCAGCTCGAGACCACCTCGGTATTCGTGGGCTTCAATCCGATTCGCGTGGTGCTGTCCGAACCGGTGGATCCGGCCACGGTCACGGCCGATAGTTTCATCGTGCGCGGCCCGTCGGGCGTCGTTACCCCGGCGAACGTCACCGCCCTCGGTCGCTATATCGTGTTCGATCCGGTCAACGATCTCGTCGGCGGCGATTACAAGATCAGCTGGACGTCGGATATCCGCTCGGTGTTCGGCAATGCCCTGGCCAGCGGTTCGGTGAATCGCCGCGTGCGTGCGGTGGGCGGCGGCATTCTCGACAATCCGGCGTACAACACGCTCGATACCAACCTGCTGATTACCCCGACCGCGGCCGATGCCGCCAATCTGCCCGACAACGTGCTCAACGGCCGGGCGGTGAATGCCGTCTCGCTGGGTTCACAACTGGTCGGCAGAAATCTGTTGCCGGTGGTCAGCGCCAACGACGTCGCCGATCCGGACTACCGCGGCATTCAGAACGTGCTGAAAGCCACCATTGCGCTGCCCACCATCGACGGCCTCGACTCGTCGATACCGGGCACGATCCGGGCCGGCCAGTCGTTCAAGACCACCGGGCTGCGTCTGGCCCTGGGCGGCGAAGTGCCCACGCCCATCAACCCGAGCGGGCCGATCGACGTCAACTTCATCAGCGACGTCAACGTATCGATCATGGGCAACGAATTCCCCAACATCGAAGCGCCGATCGCCGTACGGCTGCGCTTCGACGTCGCGCTGGGATCGCTGCTCAAGGCCGCGGCCGGCCAGCCGGGGACCAGCGCGTTCCAGGAATATGCCCGCAGCGTGCTCGCCAACGGCGTGATCAATCAGACCGTGCTCAACGTGCAGGCGGCCGGGCTTGCGATACCGCAGCTCGACGGCGATATCGATATCGCGACCATCGGCTCGTTCCCCATTACGGTCAATCGCACCGACGAGGCCAACGTCGACTTCGAGCTGACCCTGGCGCTCAAGCTGCTGACCAACAATCCGCTCTTTCCGCGCGACCAGGTCGTGCCCGACGAAACGCCGCCGCGCCTGATCGCGCGTTCGCCCAGCGCCTGCCTGTATGCGTTCGGCAATCCGGGCTTTGCGGCATCGGGCCCGCTCGCGACCACGTCGTTCGACGAGAGCGCCTGTACCGGTATAGCCGGCACGTCCGCGCTCAACAGTTTCCCGGTGCAGGACAGTCCGGCGCTGCTGCTCGACTCGCCGGTGCAGCCGCGGTCGGTGAATGCCGATAGCGTGGCCCTGTTCGGCGATGGCCGTCAGATCGAAGCGAACTATCGAACGGAAGGTTTTTCGATCGTCATCGATCCGGTTGCGCCGCTCGAGCCAGCGACCGAGTACGAGATTCGTCTCAACGAAGGCAGCGATCGGGTACGCGATTTCGCCGACAATACGCTGATCCTCGATAACGGCACGGGCTCGACCGGGCGTATTCGTTTCAACACCGCACCGCGTGTGGACACCAGTCCTGCGCCGGCCTATGTCGCCACGCTCACGCCGGGCCTGCCCTGTGCCCTGACCGGCGGCGATGCGTCCGGCACCAGCGGGCGTTGCGTGGGCGATAGCGGTTCGGATCTCGGCATCTTCGTGTTCCCGGCCAACAAGGCCATCGAGGCCGGGTTTTCCAAGCCGGTACGCCGCGACAGCGTGGTGCTCGCCGACGGCTGTCTGGCCGGCGCCGGCCCCAGTGCCAACAGCGCGGCCACGGTTGCCCTGCAGCGCATGAGCGAGGCGGGCCAGTGCCTGGGCGTGGTGGACGCAGCTCTTGCGTTTGCCGAGGGCGACGCCGAGCTGGTCAACGGGTTTAGCGTACGGCCGAGTCAGGCGCTTAGCGTGGGCTCGTATTACGCGCTGGTGATCTGCGGTAGCGGCGACAACTGCCGCTCGACCGTCGTGGACGTGGATGGCTACGCGCTCAATACCGATCCGCTGACCGGTTCGGGTTCGTCGACCGCTTCGGCGGCCGGTGACGCCGCGGGTGGTCCTGCAATCGTCATGCCCTTCGAGGCGACGACAGCCAGCGAGGATTACTACGCGACGTTTGACACGCTGCCGGCCGCCGACAGCAACGGCAACGGCCAGTTCGACACGGGCGAGATAGAGCAGCCCGGCAATCGCGCCCAGATCCTGCTTACATCGCTGGGTATTCCGATCTCGGCCACGCCGACCGAGGATCGCTTCAACGCCTATCTGTCGCAGGGCCGGCCGGTGGTCATCGGCCCGGCTGTAGCTAGCTGTGCCAGTTCGTTGACCAACGTCGTGGACGACACCCAGAGCCCGGTGGCCACATCGTCGAGCTGCGTGCCGGTATCGTTGCCGCCCGGTGGCTTCACGGATCTGACCGGACTCACGCTCGGTAGCGAACAGCTCGTCAGTATCGTGGGCAACGCGATCGAACAACTTATCGACGAACTGGGGCTGGTCGACGAGCAGGGGCGCGTGCAGTCGATGGCCACCTTGCAGGCCACCCGATCCCCCGCCGAGATGCAGGAGATCGTGGATCGGCTGTCGACGGCGGTCGTCGGCGTGCTCGACGGCGATATGGCGGATGGCTCGCTGGATTTCGACAATATCCTCAACCCGCGCGGTCGCCTGCTTGACCTGCTGCCCAACGGCAGCGTGCTGGACCGGGATTTCCGCGACCTGTTCGATAACATCGATATCGGCCGCTCCCTGGCCGATCTGCTCGGCGATGCCGGCGACGCGATCGAAGACAGCACGCTCGTGCGCGAAATCGTGGATCTCGTTCTCGAGGATCTGATCGGAATCCCCAATGCCGAACTGCAGACCGGACGCATTCTGCTGCGCTATCAGCCGTTGCCGGGCACCGGCCGGATTCGGCCGCAGACCGGCTATATCGTCGAGCGTTGCCAGGGCACGATCAGCGGCCAGCGCTACGACTATGCGCCCTGTTTTGCCGCCGCGCTGCGGCTGACCGCGAACGCGCCGGATGGGCAGGGTATCGCGCTCGCCCAGCAGGCGATCGAGGTGAACGTGTTCGGCCCGGTCAGCTTCCAGCAGAATGGGCGTCTGGTGATTTCGGTCATAAACACCAACGCCTTCGAGCTGTCGGCGACCGCGCTGGGTCTGCTGCCGGCCAAGGCCCGGGTGGATAGCGGTCTTTTGAACTTCCAGCTGGCCGGGCCGTCGATCCACGGCGGCAGCGTGTTCCCGACACGCTGACGGGCACCGACCCCGGCGCCGGTCAAACGGCGCCGGGGATCGTGTTCCTGGCCGGGGCTTGCCCGCAGGGCGGCCAGTCGTGCCGTGGTCTCGGCATTAAACCGGATGGTTGCAGCCGCAAGGCAGAACTAGAGTCGGGGCGTCTTATCCCCAAGGAGTTCTGCCGCCATGAGCGATCAGAAACAACCCAGGCAATCCCAGTCCGAACAGCCCGGCGACGAATCGGCCATGCGCCCGCAGCCGGAATATATTCGCGACAGCTATCGTGCCAGTGACCGGCTCAAGGGCAAGGTCGCTCTCATTACCGGCGGCGATAGCGGCATTGGCCGTGCGGTGGCGGTACATTACGCTGCCGAGGGCGCCGACGTGGCGATCGTGCATCTTGAAGAGCACGACGACGCAGCCGAGACGAAACGCCTGGTGGAGGCCCGCGGCGCGCGCTGCGAGGTGTATGCCGGTGACGTGGGCGAGGCGACGTTCTGCTATCAGCTCGCCGACGAGGTGCTCGCGGCGTTCGGGCGCGTGAATATTCTGGTCAACAACGCAGCCGAGCAGTACGACTGGGACGACATCACCGAGATTCCGGACGACCAACTCGAGCGCACGTTTCGGACCAACATCTTCAGCCATTTCTATCTGTGCAAGGCACTGTCGGTACAGATGGGCGAGGGCGATACGATTATCGCGACCTCCTCGGTCAATGCCTTCAAGGGCAACGACACGCTCATCGACTATTCCGCCACCAAGGGTGCGATTCAGGGGCTGGTACGCTCGCTGGCACAGTCGCTGGTGGGCCGCGGTATTCGCGTCAACGCGGTCGCCCCCGGCCCGGTCTGGACGCCGCTGATACCGGCCAGTTTCGATGCCGAAAAGACCGCGCATTTCGGCGGCCAGGTGCCGATGGAGCGTGCCGCACAGCCCAGCGAAATCGGCCCTGCCTATGTTTATCTCGCCAGCGAGGAGTCGTCCTACATGAGTGGCCAGACGCTTCACCTCAACGGCGGCGTGATCCTCAATACCTGACGGCCAAGCGCTCGACGAAGGCGGGTCTGCCCGTATTCGTCGCCGCGATACAAACCAAGCCCGGCACACGCGAAAAGCGGTGCCGGGTTTTTAATGCGTGCCTTATGGGGCAAAGGAATTGACGTCGATCAATTTATAAATGAAAATCATTCTCATTAAAATTCGTGTCCTATTGCTGGCGCGGAGTCCGTGTTCATTTCGTCAGGGAGCAGGTGGGGGATGTCCAAGTTTGAATTCAATGGGGCGCGCGAGCGCTTGAACAGTCGCGTGTGGACACGTATTGCCGTGTGCAGCGCGCTGGGTTTGAGCATGTCGTGGTTGCCGTCGATTGCGCTGGCGCAAGCCGCCGGGGGCGCATCGGGCGACCCGCAGACGGAATCGCTGCCGATGATCGATGCCGGTGCGTCGCCGGAACGCGAGCGCAACGAGCGCCTGGGGTCGCAGACGCTGGCACCGCTGATGGTCGAGGGCGAGGCAATCAACAGCGCGGACGCGCCCACGGTGGGCTATTCCGCCGATGCCACGCGCGCCGCCACCAAGACCGATACGCCGCTGATCACCACGCCGCAGGCCATCGATGTCGTGCCGCGCGAGCAGGTCGAAGACCAGGGCGCGCGTACCGTCAACAACGCGCTGCGCTATACGCCGGGCGTGTTCACGGGGCTGGCCGGTTCCTCGTCGCGACAGACGACGATCGCACTGCGCGGCTTTCCGGGCGGTGACGTGAACAACACCTTCATGGACGGCCTGCGCCTGGCCAACGACCCGGGGTCGTATTCCAATATCCAGATCGATCCGTTCTTCATCGAACGTATCGACGTAATCAAGGGTGCGCTGTCGGCGCTCTACGGTCGCGCCCAGCCGGGCGGGCTGGTCAATTACGTGACCAAGAAACCGCTCGATGAGCAGCGACGAATGGTCAGCATCTATGGCGGCAGCTTTGGCACCTACGGTGCCGGACTGGATCTGACCGGGCCGTTGCCGAACCCGGAGATCGGTAACTATCGCGTGACCGTGAGCGGCGAGACCAGCGATACGCAGTACGACGTGGTCGAGCGCGAACGCTTCACGATCATGCCGCAGGTCAGCTTCAATCTGGCCGACGATACGTCGCTGCTGCTGCAGGCCTATGTCCAGCGCGATCCGGAAGGCGGCTTCCACGGCTCCGTGCCCTACGACATCAGCGTGAAGGACGACCGCTTCGGCCGCACGGTGGACGACGAATGGGTCGACAGCGCACGCAACTACGAAGATTTCGACCGCGATATCAACCTGTTCTCGTATCAGCTCGACCACGAGGTCAACGACAACGTCACCCTGACCTCGAAAGGTCGCTACGCGGACGTCGATACCTCGCTCAAGCAGGTCTATCAGAACGGGTTCACGCCGGACACGACCGATGCGCCGGCCACGCTCACGCGTTACTTCTCTCGTGCAGAAGAAAACCTCAAATCCCTGAGTTTCGATAATTACGGTGAAGTGGAATTCGATACCGGCGATATCGAGCACCGTATGGTCGCCGGGTTTGGTTACGAAGAACGACAGAACTCGGTCGAGTACCCGCCGAATACGAGCTTCCAGGCGACACCGCTGGATCCGTTCAATCCGAATTATGGCGGGCCCGGCATAGTCGACGACGACAGCCTGGCGCCGGCCAATGATCGAAAGACCCGTCAGGTGGGCTTCTATCTGCAGGATCAGATGGAATGGAACCGTTTCCATGTCGTGCTGGGCGGGCGTCAGGACTATCTCAAGCGCGAGTATGTCGACGGCACCAGCGGCGAACGCACCGATCGCAGTGATAATGCATTCACGGGTC